>JALZDD010000981.1 GCA_030862715.1 Actinomycetota bacterium
CCGAGGTGAAGGGCCGGATCGAGGAGCTGCTCGACTTCGTCCAGCTCACCGACAAGGCCAAGGCGAAGGTCGACGACCTCTCCGGCGGCATGAAGCGACGGCTGACGATCGCCCGGAGCCTGATCAACCGGCCCGAGATCCTGGTCCTCGACGAGCCGACCACCGGCCTGGACCCCCAGGCCCGTCACGTCATCTGGGACCGGCTCTTCCGGCTCAAGCAGGCGGGCGTGACGTTGCTGCTGACGACCCATTACATGGACGAGGCCGAGCAGCTGTGCGATGAGCTCGTGGTGATGGACCAGGGACGGATCGTGGCCCACGGGACGCCGCTGGGTCTCATCCAGCAGCACTCCACACGCGAGGTCGCCGAGCTGCGCTTCGGCGTCGGCGAGCACGAGGCGCTGGCGGCCAAGGTCGAGGACCTCGCCGAGCGCGTCGAGGTGCTGCCCGACCGGCTGCTGCTCTACAGCGACGACGGCGAAGCGGTCATCGAGGCCGTCCACAGCCGCGACCTGTCGCCGGTGGCCACCCTGGTGCGGCGCTCCTCGCTCGAGGACGTCTTCCTGCACCTGACCGGCCGGACCCTGGTGGACTGATGACCGACTACGCCGACTCGGGTCCGGCGACCGCGCCGACCGCACCCTCGGGGCTGGTCTCCGGGGCGCTGCGGATGGGCGACTACTGGCTCACCGTCTTGGCGCGCACCTGGAAGGGTGGGGTGATCACGACCTTCGTGACGCCCTTCTTCTACGTGCTGGCGCTGGGCGTGCTGCTCGGCGGCTTCGTGAAGGCCGATCCGGCCACCCTGGAGGGCGCCGACTCCTATCTGGCGTTCGTCGCGCCGGGCATGGTCGCGGCCCACGCGATGACGATCGCCTTCTCCGAGATGACCTATCCGGTCTACGGGATGGTCAAGTGGCAGCGGATCTACTTCTCGATGATCGCCTCGCCGCTGACCGCCTCCCACATCGTGCTGGCCCAGCTGGGCTTCCTGATGCTGCGTACGCTGTTCGCCTGCGGCGTCTTCCTGCTGGTCCTGGCCCCTTTCGGGGTCTTCGAGACATGGTGGGGCGTGCTGACGGCGTGGCTGGTGCAGGGGCTGGTCGTGCTGGCCTTCGCGACGCCGGTGCTGCTGTTCTCGCTCTCGATCAAGGGCGAGGAGTCCTTCGCGCTGATCTTCCGGCTGGGGATGATCCCGCTGACGCTCTTCTCCGGCACGTTCTTCCCGGTCGCCAACCTCGGGCCGGTGCTGGAGAAGGTCGCGATGGCCTCGCCGCTGTGGCAGGGCGTCAACCTGACCCGGATGCTCGCGCTGGGCGAGATCGACTGGGCGCTGGCCGCGGTCCATGTCGGCTACCTCGGGCTGCTCGCGGGTGTCTGCTGGTGGCTCGCGGCGCGCAAGCTGGGCGAGAGGCTGGTCCGATAGGGCATGCCTCTCGATCCGGACACCGGCTGCGCGCCGCCCAGCGCGCGCCCTGGCGGCGTTGCCGCCGCTCGAAAGGACACCACCCTGGCGTCGCGACGGCGCCTTGCCAGGCCACGCGCTGAACGGCGCTCGCTCGGCACCGGATCGAAAGGCATGCCCTGAGATGGCGCTCTTCACCGCTGCCGTGGGCGCCACCGTCGCCCGGCCGCTGCGAGGCGGCGAGGCCGCCCGGCTGCTGCTGTGGCGCAACATCCTGGTCTACCGACGCGCCTGGCTCGTGTTCATCACCGGCTTCCTGGAGCCGGTCTTCTACCTGTTCTCGATCGGCATCGGCGTGGGCGCGATGGTGGTCGGCTTCGAGTACGCCGGCAAGCCGGTCGACTACCGCGAGTTCGTCGCTCCCGGGATGATCGCGGCCTCGGCGATGAACGGGTCGCTGCTGGACGCGACGTTCAACTTCTTCTTCAAGCTGAAGTACAACAAGCTCTACGACCAGATGCTGGCCACCCCGCTGCGTACGGCCGACATCGCTGTCGGCGAGATCCTCTGGAACCAGCTGCGCAGCGGGATCTACGTGACCGCGTTCCTGCTGATCATGGTCGCGATGGACCTGGTCCACTCCTGGTGGGCTCTCCTGGTGGTGCCGGCGGCGCTGCTCATCGGGTCGGCCTTCGGGGCCGTGGGCATGGCGCTGACGACGTACATGACCTCTTGGCAGGACTTCGAGAAGGTCACCCTCGCGATGATGCCGATGTTCCTGTTCAGCGCGACGTTCTTCCCGGTCACGGCCTATCCGGAGTGGCTGCGCTGGATCGTGGAGGTCACGCCCCTCTACCGCGGCGTCGTGCTGTGTCGTGAACTGACGCTCGGAGTCCCGTCGTGGGGCTCGCTGGTCTCGGTGGTCTACCTGCTGGCGTTCGGTGCGGTCGGCCTCGTCGTCGTGCGTCGCCGCCTCGACTCCCTACTCCTCACCTGAGCGGCAGCAACTCGCGTCTCAAAGGCAGGATCTCCCTCGTGAGGGCCTTGGCGGGCCGTCAAGATTGATCCATGACTTATGACGCGATCCAGCCGGACACCAAGGACTGGACCTGGGTCCTCGACCGGCCATGCCCGGAGTGCGGCTTCGTCGCCGGGGCCGTGACCGCGGACCAGCTCCCCGAGATCGTGCGGGACAACGCGACCTACTGGGAGATCTACCTCGCCGCCGACAACGCCCGCGACCGCCCTCAGCCCGGGGTGTGGTCGGTGCTGGAGTACGGAGCACACGTACGCGACGTCCACCGCGTCTTCGGCGAGCGGCTGCAGCAGATGCTGACCGAGGACGAGCCGCGGTTCGCCAACTGGGACCAGGACGAGGCTGCCCGCGAGGGCGACTACGCGGGCCAGGATCCGGTCGCCGTCGCCGAGCAGCTGATGGACGCCGCCGACGAGATCGCCACGATCTACGAGAAGGTTCCGCCCGACGCGTGGGGTCGTCGCGGGACACGGTCCAACGGCGATGTGTTCAGCATCGAGTCGCTGGGCCGTTACCACCTCCACGACGTCGTCCACCACCTGTGGGACGTACGCTCCGCCGCCAAGCAGGCGACCGTCGCCGCCTACGACGCCAGCGTCGCGACGTACGTCCAGGGCAGCTCGTTCTCCGAGGAGAACCGTTCGGTCCTGGACAGGTTCCTGGCGGCGCTCGAGCCCGGCGACCACGTGCTCGAAATCGGCACCGGGCCGGGCCACGACGCCAAGGCCCTCGAAGCCGGGGGAGTGCGGGTGCGGCGCACCGACATCAGCGAGGGGTTCGTGGCGCACCTGCGCAAGCAGGGGTACGCCGCTGCGTGCCTCGACCCGCTGACCGACGACCTGCGCGACCCGGTCCACCCCGATGTCCCCTACGCCGCGGTCTGGGCGTCGGCGACGCTGCTGCATGTGGCCCGTGACGACTTCGGGACGGTGCTCGGCCGGCTCGCCGAGGTGACCCGACCCGGCGGTGCGCTGCACGTGTCGATGAAGGAGGGCGACGGCGAGGAGTGGACCAACCGCGGCCACATCGAGGCGCCCCGCCTCTTCGTCTACTGGCGCGAGCCGGCCCTCCGGGCGGCGCTGGACGAGGCAGGCTGGGAGGTCCTCGAGGTCGGCCACGCCGACGGACGCCTCGGCGACGTCTGGCTCGACGTCCTCGCCCGCCGGCGCGCCTGAGCCCGCCTCTGAGCCTGAGTAGCATTCGGGACGATGAGACACACGGAGTTCTGGTCCCGGATGGATGAGGCGCTCGGCGCGGGCTACGCGCGAGCGTGGGCCCGCCAGTTCGTCATGGGTGACCTGGGCGGGCGCACCGCCCAGGAGGCGCTCGACGACGGCGTCCCGCCCAAGGAGGTCTGGGCCGCGGTCTGGAAGGCCCTGGAGCTGCCGGCGCGTGAGCGGTGACACTGCTCGCACCGGGCTCGGTGGCCGCTGTCCAGAAGCGCACCATCCTCACCCTCGTCGCCACCCAGGCGGTCGGGGCGATGGGGATCACGATCGGCATCGCGACCGCCTCGCTGCTGGCGCGCGACCTGTCCGGCTCGGAGTCGATGGCGGGTCTCTCGCAGACGACCCAGGTGCTCGGCGCCGCCGTCGCTGCGTACGTCCTGGGGCGGGTCATGGACGCGCGCGGGCGCCGGTTCGGTCTGCTGGCCGGCTACCTGCTCGGGGCGGCCGGTGGGCTGCTGGCGGTGCTGGCCGGAGTGGTCGGCTCGATGACGCTGCTGCTGGTCGGCGCGGTGCTGCTGGGCGCGACCACGGCGGCGAACAACGGAGCGCGCTACGCGGCCACCGACCTGGCGCCTGCCAGGAGCCGTGCGCGGGCGCTGTCCGTCGTGGTCTGGGCGACGACGTTCGGTGCGGTGATCGGCCCCAACCTGACCGGCGTCGCCGAGATCTTCTCCGAAGCCGTCGGGATCCCGGTCCTCACCGGGCCGTTCGCGATCGGGTCGATGGCCATGCTGGCCGCCGCGCTGGTGGTCGGGGTCTTCCTGCGACCTGACCCGCTCCTGGTCGCCCGGGAGGGCGCTCCGGTCACGGAGAAGGCGAAGGGGACGAGCTGGCGCCGGGCGATCGCGGTGATCCGGGAGCGTCCCGCGCTCGGGGCGGCGGTCGTCGGGCAGGCCGCGGCGCACGCCACGATGGTGGCGGTGATGGTGATGACGCCGCTCCACATGGAGCACGGCGGCGCCGGCCTGGAGGTCATCGGACTGGTGATCAGCGGGCACGTCCTGGGCATGTTCGCCTTCGCGCCGATCGCCGGCTGGCTCGCCGACCGCATCGGGCGGGCCGACGTGATGGCGCTCGGCGGCGGAGTGCTCCTGGTGTCCCTGGTCCTGTGCGCCGCGGCGCCGCAGGGCAGCTCGGGGCGGATCTTCGTCGGGCTCTTCCTGCTCGGCCTCGGCTGGTCGCTGGCCACGATCGCGGCCGCCACCTCGGTCGCTGACCACACCCCGCTCGAGGTGCGCGCCGACGTCCAGGGCACCGCCGACCTGATCATGGGCGTCGCCGCTGCCGCCGCCGGTGCGGTGTCGGGCGTCGTCGTCGACCTGGCCGGATATCCGGCACTCGCGCTCGCCACGATCCTGCTGGTCATGGTGCTGTTCGGGGCTGCGTACGTGGCTCGTCGGTCGGCCGACGCGCCCGCCTGACGGGCAGGGCCGCTGGGCGGCCCTGCCCTGAGATGGCGTCCTCAGCCGAGGAGCTTCTCCATGGTGTCGATCTCGGCGGTCTGGGACTCGATGATCGTCTCGGCCAGGTCGATGGCGGGCTTGAACCGGCCCTCGTCCTGCTCGGTCTCGGACATCTCGATCGCGCCCTCGTGGTGCTCGATCATCATCTTCAGCCACATGTCGCTGAACTCGGCGTCGGAGGCGTTCTCGAGGGCGTCCATGTCCTCGGCCGACATCATCCCGGGCATGTCGTCGTCCATGCCCTCCATCGAGTCGGACATGCTGCTGTCCTCATCGCCGTGGCCCTCGTGGCCGCCGTTGACGTGGTCGCGCATCGTCGACGGCACCTCCTCGCCCCACTGCTGGAGCCAGCCGGACATGGTCTCGATCTCGGGGCTCTGGGCAGCCCGGATCGAGTCCGCCAGCTCCTGGACCTCGGGCTCGAGGTCGCGGTCCATGGTCAGGTCGACCATCGACAGGGCCTGGGCGTGATGCTGGATCATGTCGCTCGCGAAGGTGACGTCGGCCTTGTTGTGCTCGGTCTCCGAGAGCTTCTGAGGAGTCTCGGCCTCGTCGCTGCCACCGCAGGCGGAGAGGGTGATCAGCACAGCCAGGCCGGCCGCCGCCCAGGTCGCGCGGAAGAGGGGACGTTGCGTACGCATCTGTTGTTTCTCCTTGTCAAGTGCTGTTTCTGGGCATCGCTGAACCACCTGCGGCCCTCGGGCGTGGCCCGAGTCGCGGGTGGGTTCAGGGCTGCTCAGCACCTGATGACGGAGTAGGCCCATACCGACGGCGGGCCGGTGGCGGGATAGGTGAGCAGGGGCGTGGATCCGCCGGTCCGGAACCAGCCGCGGACCCGCGAGAACCACCAGGCAGGAGTACGCCGCCACAGCCCGCTCAGCAGGAGCGCGCCGGCGGCGAGCAGGAACGCCGCGCACAGCATCATCGCCGTGTGCCCGTCGTTGCCCGGGTGTCCGGCGTCGTCGGTCGCTCCGTGGTCGGAGTGCTCGAGAGTGTGCGTGTGCTCGACGTGGGCGGCGGGCAGGCTCAGAGCGCCGTGCTCACCGTCGGTGTCGGTGCCGTGAAGGCTCAGCGCATGCATGGCCAGCAGACCGGCGACAGTGACCACGACCGCTGCCAGCAGACCGGCGCGCGCGACCGTGCGGGTCCTCCGCTGCCGTCGTCGCGCTGCCGTCCACACACAGCACACCCTAAGGAGTCCTTCTCAGTTGGACAAAGTGGGCTCCTGAACCGGATGTCGCTTGCGCGCGCATACCCCCATGGGGTATGAATGTAGGGTAGGCAGAACGAACGATCGAGCAAGGGAGCGACATGACGTCGCATGACGGGCACCTGCACGCCGGACACGACCACGCCGGGGATCAGCACTCGATGCACGACGGCCACGAGGGTCACGGCGACCATTCCGGGCATGGCGCGCATGGTGCGCACGGTGGTGGGGGCGGGGTGAACGCGATGGCGGCCAGCGCCACGCTGCACTGCCTCACCGGGTGTGCGATCGGCGAGATCGCCGGACTGATGATCGGCACCGCGATCGGGCTCAGCACGGGATGGACGATCGCCCTGGCCGTCGCGCTGGCGTTCGCCTTCGGCTACGCCCTCTCGACCCTGCCGCTGCTCAAGTCGGGCCTGGCCGTCGGCGCGGCGTTCAGCGTCGTGCTGGCCGCCGACACCCTCTCGATCGCGACGATGGAGCTGGTCGACAACCTGGTCATGGCGCTCATCCCCGGGGCCATGGAGGCCGGCTTGGTCAACGTCGTGTTCTGGATCGGGATGATGATCGCCCTCTCGGTGGCCTTCGTGGCGGCCTTCCCGGTCAACCGATACCTGCTCCAGCGAGGCAAGGGGCATGCGCTCACCCACCAGTACCACGGCGCGGAGCCGGTCCAGGAGGGCGTACGCCGCTTCATCCCGTCCTTCTCCAGCGGTGCCCTGGCCGCGGTGATCATCGCCTTCATGCTCGGTGGCCTGTCGGTCGCCATCGCCGACGAGATCGGTGGCGGCCCGGCCCCCGCCGGGCAGGTCGAGATGCAGGGCCACTGAGAGTTCGGCGACCTCGACACGCCCGAACAGGTGTTCACATCGAACGCTTGTTCGGGCTAGTGTGTGGTAGTAGGTGGAGCGTGGTTCGTGCTATCGGCCAGGCAGAAACAGGGTCGTGAAACACCGTGCCAGAGGGTCCCGTTCAAAACTGTCGGTGGTCCCGTCTAGCGTCTGCCTTGATGACGACGAAGACACGTGGACAAGCGGCAGGCAAGGGGAAGAAGTCTGCCCC
>JALZDD010000065.1 GCA_030862715.1 Actinomycetota bacterium
CGGCGGTCGCCGCGAGCGCGGCACGGAGCTGGATGCGGGATGTGGACATGGTGGACTCCTCGTCGGTCGTACGCCCCGAGCGGGCGTCCTGCCGATCTAGACGGTCCACGGCCCGTCCCGGTTGCAGCCGGGACGGGCCGATTCCCGATGCCTAGGCCGAGGCCATGTCGGGAACGGTCCGAGCAGCCCGCCCGGTCCGCAGGAAGAGCAGCGCGACGGCAGAGATCGCGACGACGACGGCAGCCCCGACGTACAGGTTGACCGGGGTCCACGAGGCGTCGAGCAGGCGCCCGGCGAGTATCGGCGACAGGATCGCCCCGATGCGGCCGATGCCGATCGCCCAGCCCATGCCGGTGCTGCGGATCTCGGTGCCGTAGACGGCCGGGGTGATCGTGTAGAGGCCGGCGATGCAGCCGTTGATGAGCGCTCCGACGAGCACGCCGATGATCAGCGCGACGGTGAGCAGCGCGGTGCTGGTGATGAAGACGACCATCGTCAGCGCCGAGAGCACCGTGAAGCCGATCAGGACCAGGCGGCTGTCCAGCCGGGAGGCGACGAGACCGTAGAGGACCGAGCCGGCGGTGCCGCCCAGCGCCAGCATCATGCCGGCGGTGACGGCGTCTGCCTCGGACAACCCGGAGGTCACCAGCAGTTGCGGGGTCCAGCTGTTGACGAAGTAGAACCCGAACATCGTGGCCAGGAACGCCACCCAGATGAGCAGGGTCGAGCGGCGCAGGTCGGCGCTCAGCAGTACGCCGGGGTTGCCGCTGCGATGCCGGGTCGTCGGTCGCGGCGCGGCCTCCAGCGTGTCCGAGGTGATCGCGGGCTGGCCGAGACGGCCGAGAATCCGGTTGATCCGCTCGACGGCCTGCTGCGGCCGGCGCTGGACCAGGAAGTCGACCGACTCGGGCAGCAGCACCACGAGGAGAATCAGTGCGATTCCGGTCGCGACGCCGCCGGCGACGAAGACGCTGCGCCAACCGAGGTCGGCCAGCATGCCGCGCGCGGCCACGCCGCCCAGGGTGGCGCCGATGCCGTATCCCGCCGTGTAGAGGCCGATCGCCAGACCGCGCCAGCGCGCCGAGGCGTACTCGCTCGCGATCACGTTGGTGCTGGCCAGGATGCCGCCGACCCCGAGCCCGGTGACGACGCGAGCGAGGCCGAGCAGGACGGCGGACGGAGCGACCGCGGAGAGCAGCATGCCGAGGGTCGCCAGGCCGACGCTGATCAGGATCAGCGGCCGGCGTCCGATCACGTCGGCGACCGGAGCCAGGGCCAGCGAGCCGACCGCCATGCCGACGAGCCCGGCGCTCAGCAGCACGCCGAGCTCCGAGCCGCTCAGCGCGAACTCCTCGGTCAGTGAGGAGGCGGTGAAGGCCATCGCCATCACGTCGAATCCGTCCAGACAGTTCAGCAGGACGCAGAGGGCGACGACCATCCACTGGTAGGGAGTCATCGCGGCGGCGTCGATGCGCGCACGAAGGTTCATCTCGGGTCTCTTTCGGGGTGGGGGTTCACGGAAGGTGGAGGGTCACGGCGGCGGGTTCGGAGGCTGCGCCGAGCTCACCGCGAGCGGCACGGGCGACGCAGAGGCACAAGGACGCGTACGTCTCCTTCTGCTGTTGGCTCAGGAACACGTCGCGGTGGTCGATGCGGCCGCTGACGTCGAGGACCTTGACCTGGCAGATCCCGCACTCGCCCTTGCGGCAGTCCCACATCACGTCGACGCCGGCGTCCTCGAGCGCGTCGAGCATCGAGCTGTCCTTGCCGACGCGGACGGAGCGGTCGAACTGGGGGAGGTGCACGACGAAGTCCTCCGCCGCCCAGGCGCCGCTGCTGCCGAAGGTCTCGAACCGCAGGTTGGGCTCGGGCAGCTCATGGGCCGCCCAGGCGCGGCGGATCGCGTCCATCAGCCGGATCGGCCCGCACATGTACATCTCGGTCCGCGCCGCAGCCGGGGAGCCGGCGATCTCGCCGACCAGCGCGTCCACGTCCAGACGTACGTCCTCGTCGTCGACGAACACCCGCACGCGATCGCCGTGCACCTCGACGAGCTCGTCGAGGTAGGCCATGACGGCGCGCCGCCGGCCGGCCAGGACCAGCGTGTAGTCGGCGCCGCGGCGGCGCAGGGTGTCGGCCATCGCGACCAGCGCGGTGATGCCGATGCCGCCGGCGACCAGGACGTAGCGGTCGGCGCCGACCCCGAGCGGGAAGCTCTGGACCGGACCTGTCATCTCGACGACGTCGCCGGCCTCGAGGCGGTGCATGTGGCGGGACCCGCCGCGTGAGCTCGGGGCCAACTGCACGCCGAGGGTGAGCCGGCGGCCGCCGTCCTCGGAGCGTACGACCGAGTAGGACCGCTTGCGGACATGCCCGTCGAGGTCGAGCCGGAGGTCGACGTGGGTGCCGGGCGCGGCATGGACGGGGCGGTCGGGGCAGAGCACGATGCGGCGTACGCCTTCGGCGAGGTCGCCGGTCTCGACGACGCGGCCCTGCTGCCACCAGGTCTGGGTGTTGACTGCCATCGTCGCCGCCTACTTCGCCGCGGCGGCGGGAAGACCCTCCGCCTGCAGCATGCGGTCCAGGATGCGGCGTACCCACATCCCACCGGCGTCGATGTTGAGGCTGTAGAACTCGTGGTCCGGGTTGGCGTCGATCGCGCGCTGCTGGGCGGCCAGCATGTCCTCGTCCTCGCCGAAGACGCCGTGGACACCCTGGCGCAGCTGGGTCGTGATCGTCTGGCTCTCCAGGCGGTAGTTGCGCATGAAGGCCCAGAAGTAGTGCGACGTGCGGGCGGTCTCGGGGGTGATCGTGTTCATCACGAAGCCGTTGACGCCCTGGCTGCGGTCCCCCTCGGGGGCGCCGGTGCCGGCCTTGGCGACGCCGACGTCGATGCGGATCGTCGAGGGAGCCTCGAAGTGGATGATCTGCCAGCGGTCGACCTTCCCGGTGAAGCCGGGGAACCTGTCGCGCATGTTCTTCAGCCAGAACGGGGGCGCGTCGATGTCGCGCATCCAGCGGGTCACGGTCACGCCGCGGTCGGTATGGCTCACCTCGAACTCGGCCTCGGAGAGCTCGTCCTGCCCGATGCTCGAGCTGTGCACGAACTCCTCATGGGTGAGGTCCATCAGGTTGTCGAGCACCAGCTGGTAGTTGCAGGGTGCGTAGATCGTCTCGCCGTCACCTGCCCACTCCGGAGAGTCCATCTGGTGCATGTCGGGCACGGCGGCGGGGTCGGCGAGGTCGGGGTCGCCGACCCAGACCCACACGTAGCGATAGCGCTCGACGACCGGATAGGACGGGACGATCGCGCTCGGGTTGATCGTCTCCTGCGCGGGCATGCTCGTGCAGCGGCCGGCGGAGTTGTAGCGCAGCCCGTGGTAGGGGCACTGGATCTCGTCGCCAAGCACCTTGCCCTTCGACAGCGGCGCCAGCCGGTGCCAGCAGGCGTCGGCGAGGGCGACGGCACGGCCGTCGCCGTTGCGCCACAGGGCCAGCGGGCGGCCGGCGATGGTGCGGGCGAGCGGCTGCTTCGCGGTCACCTCGTGGTCCCAGGCCGCGACGTACCAGGCGTTGCGGGGGAAGTTGAAGATCTTGCTGGCTGCGGTGACCGGCGGCGATTCCAGGATGGTCATGGGGACTCCCTATGGAGATAGGTGTTGTGCTCGTCACAAACTACCTATGCCTATAGTTAGTGGCAAGAGGCGGGTACGCTCGCCGCCACAGTCACCGCGTGGAGAGGGGGTCACGATGTCGCTGAGGTTCGCGCTGCTCGCGCTGCTCACCTCACGCCCGATGACCGGCTACGACGTCTCCAAGCAGTTCAGCCAGTCGGTGGCCCACGTCTGGCACGCGCCCGACTCGCAGATCTACCCGGAGCTGAACCGGATGGAGCGCGACGGCCTGCTCGAGTCCACGGTCGTGCCGTGGGGCAAGAAGGGCACCAAGAAGGAGTACGCCGTCACCGAGGCCGGGGTGAAGGCCTTCCGGGAGTGGATGGACTCGCCCATCGAGATCCGCCGGCAGCGGGAGCCCGCCTACCTCAAGGCGGCCTACCTGGAGTGGGCCGAGCCCGACGCCGCGCGCGCCGAGCTGGAGCAGTTCCGCGACCACTGGACCGAGCATCTGGCGATGCTCGAGGCCACCCGCGCCACGCTCGTCGACCGCAGCCACCCCACGCTGGCCCGGCGGCTCGAGCACTACGACGCGAGCCAGTGGGACCGGATCGTGCGCTACAAGATCTTCGCCTACGACGG
>JALZDD010000070.1 GCA_030862715.1 Actinomycetota bacterium
GGGCGTTCATGACCGCGCTCTCCGACCAGCTCGTCCGGGCCGACCTGGTGGTCACCTCCGGCGGCGTCTCGATGGGCGACTACGACGTGGTCAAGGAGGCACTGACGCCGGAGGGTGTCTGGTTCGGCCCCGTAAGCATGCAGCCGGGCAAGCCCCAGGGTTTCGGCCGGATCGGCGAGGAGCGCGTGCCGGTCCTGTGCCTCCCCGGCAACCCGGTCTCCTCGTTCGTCTCCTTCGAGCTCTTCGTGCTCCCGGCGCTGCGCCGGCTGATGGGCATGACCCCCGAGGCCAGGCCCGTACGCCGCGCCGCCCTGACCCACGGGGTGCGCTCCCCGAAGGGCAAGGAGCAGTACCTCCGCGGTTGGTACGACGGCTCCCGTGCCGGCGTCTCGCCCATCGGCGGGCCGGGGTCCCACCTGATCGGAGATCTCGCCGGCGCCAACTGCCTGATCGTCATCCCGCCGGAGACCACCTCGCTGGACAAGGACGCTGAAGTGGACGTGATCGAGCTGGACGTGGAGTTCTGATGGCTGACCGACTCACCCACGTCGACGAGACCGGCGCGGCCCGGATGGTCGATGTCTCGGAGAAGGCGGTCACGGCTCGCACGGCGACCGCATCCGGGCGGGTGCTGGTCGCACCCGAGGTCATCGAGCTGCTTCGCGGGGAGGGCGTACCCAAGGGTGACGCGCTCGCCGTCGCCCGCATCGCCGGGATCATGGGCGCCAAGAAGACCCCCGACCTGATCCCGCTGTGCCACCCGCTGGCGGTCTCGGGCGTCAAGGTCGAGCTGAGCGTCGCCGACGACGCCGTCGAGATCACCGCGACCGTGAAGACCACCGACCGCACCGGTGTCGAGATGGAGGCACTGACCGCGGTCGCGGTCGCCGGGCTCACCGTGGTCGACATGATCAAGGCCGTCGACAAGAGGGCGGTTATCACCGATATCCGGGTCGAGACCAAGACCGGCGGAAAGTCGGGGACTTTCCAGCGATGAGCCTCAAAGCGACCGTCGTCGTCGCCTCCAACCGCGCCTCGGCAGGCGTCTACGAGGACACCACCGGACCTCTCCTGGTGGCATTTCTGGAAGAGCTCGGTTTCGTGGTCGGCCCTCCCGAGGTCGTACGCGACGGAGACCCGGTCGGCGAGGCGATCGCCCGCGCGGCCGAGGAGGGTGCGCGGGTCGTCCTCACCACCGGCGGCACGGGGCTGACCCCCACCGATCGCACCCCCGAGGTCACCCGCCCGCTGCTCGATCGCGAGATCCCGGGCATCGCCGAGGGCATCAGGGCGGCCGGAGTGGCCAAGGGGATCCCGACGGCGCTACTGTCCCGCGGTCTGGCCGGTCAGATCGGAGCGTGCGTGGTGGTGAATCTTCCCGGGTCCCGGGGTGGCGTGAAGGACGCGATCGACGCGCTGCGTCCAGTGCTGCCTCACGCCGTGGAACAGTCCGTGGGAAGCGATCACCGGTGACCGATCCCGGCTGGCCCGCCGTCCTCTCCCACGGCGCGGTGACCCTACGCCCCCTCGACCGTCTCGACGCCAAGGCATGGACCGAGGCTCGCCGCCGCTCGGCGGCCTGGCTGCACCAGTGGGACGCGACCGTGCCCCCGGGATCGAGCGCGCGGCCCACGACGTTCGCCAGCCTCGTACGTCGTCTCAGGCGTCAGGCCAAGCGCGGTGTCACCTATCCGTTCGCGATTGAGGTCGACGGTGTTTTCGCTGGTCAGGTCACGGTCAACAACATCGTGCGCGGCTCTGCGCAGTTCGCCTCGATCGGCTACTGGATCGACCAGCGGTTCGCCGGCCGCGGCGTGATGCCGCTGGCGGTGGCGTTGGTCATCGACCACTGTTTCACCACCGCACGGCTGCATCGGATCGAGATCTGCATCCGGCCGGAGAACTCCAACTCGCTCCGCGTCGTGGAGAAACTGGGCATCAACGAGATCGGATATGCGCCCCGATTTCTGCATATCGACGGTGCCTGGAGAGATCACCGTATCTTCGCGATAACGGTTGAAGAATGTCACCAAGGAATGCTGGCCAGGCTCGGTTTGTCACCTGAATGAGGCATTGACTCGGCGTGTCCTGCTGAAATCACACAAGTCACACGCGACACACCACTGCACGTCCGCCTACGGGCTGGTAATGGCTCCTACGCTTCTTAACGTGGACCCGAGCGCACTCATCTTCGTCGCCCTCGCCGTGGCGTGGGCGGTGTACTTGGTGCCCAAAGCGCTCGAGCAGACGGCGACGGCCGAGGACGGAACGAAGAGCCGGGCCAGCGCCGCCATCTCCAAGTCCCGCCGGATCCTCGCACGGCGAGAAGCCACCGGCAAGGACTCCACCGACCTGGTGACCGAGAAGTCGCCGAGGAAGTCTGAGGTGGAGGTCGAGGCGACCGCGGAGCCTGCTCCGCGACCCGTCCCGATGGCCGTACGCCGCCGCGCGGCTCGCGCCGCGGCCAAGCGCCGCAGCATCGTGCTCGGTGTGCTCGTCCTCGGTCTGGCCGTGGTCGGCGCGCTCGCCGGCTTCGGTGTCTTCGGGCCGGTGTGGATCGCGATCCCGGGCGTACTGGTCGTCGCTTGGCTGGTCACCTGCCGGCTCAGCGTGCGTCACCAGCGCGAGGTCTGGGCACGGATCCCGTTCCCCGAGGACCTTCCCGAGCCCGAGCCGATCGCCCCGCCCCGGGTCACCTTCGACATCGACCAGGACACCGGCGACCTGGTGGCCGTCGTCGAGCACGACGACACCGGCGAGCACCTCCCCGCGGGTTCCTGGAAGCCGGTGGAGACACCGCTGCCGACGTACGTCTCCAAGGAGGCGGCGCCGCGCCGCACCGTCCGCACCATCGACCTGGACGCCACCGGCGTGTGGAGCTCGGGCCGCAACGCTGCCGACTCCGAGCTCGTCCGCCAGGCCGAGGAGGCCGAGCGCGCCGCGGCCGAGGCCGCCGAGGCTGCCCGCGGCCGCGCCACGGGCTCCTGAGGCCATACTGATTGGGTAACACCCGCGACGAGATGCTAACGTTTCTCATCGCTTGGGGCTGTGGCGCAGTTGGTAGCGCGTCTCGTTCGCAATGAGAAGGCCAGGGGTTCGAATCCCCTCAGCTCCACCACCTGAAACCCGGTTCTGACCAGCC
>JALZDD010000092.1 GCA_030862715.1 Actinomycetota bacterium
GCGTTCTAACGCGCCGACTCGGCTGGTTTTGTGGTCAGTTTGCGCCGACTCGGCGGGTTACTTGACCTCGGACCTGAGTACGAGGCGGAGGCCGACGAGCATCGGGACCACGAGCCAGATCACGCTCGCGACGCCCAGCTGCGCCCACGTCTTGTCGGTCATCTCGGTGTAGAGGTTCATCGTCGCCCAGTTGAGGTCGAACCAGGTGGCGTTCTCGGCCCACCAGGTGTTGGTGGAGGCGAGCGCCGAGGAGACGGTCGGGAGCACCAGGGCGTAGACGAAGTAGGCCACGATGGCCGCGGGGGAGCTGCGGAAGAGCATCCCGAGCATGAAGCCCATGAACATCCCGATCTCGCTGGCCAGGGTGACCCGGGCGAGCTCGGCGAAGGAGAGGTTCCAGACCGGGTCGAGGTCCATGACGGTCGCCACGCCGAGGTAGCCCAGGGCGCCGACGAGCGCCGCGACCGCGATGGCGGCGACCCCGACCAGGGCGGTGACCACGGCCTTCGCGCCGATCACGCGACCGCGTCCGGGCACCAGGGTGAAGGTGGTCAGGGCGCTGCGAGCGCTCCACTCGCTGGTGACGGCGAGCACCGCGATCATCGGCAGGATCACCGACATCGGGATGCCCCAGGCGCTGGCGAAGCCCTCGTAGTCGAGGTTGTCGGCGTCCACGAAGATGATCGTCGCCGCGCTCGCCGCCAGGGAGAGCACGACCAGGCTTGCCATCAGCCAGAACCCCGAGCGGGTGTCGAACATCTTGCGCAGCTCGATGCCGGCGATCCGGCCGAAGGGGATCGGGGCGGGCACGGCCCGCTCGCGGCGGCGTACCGCCTCGGGGTTGCGCCCGGCCGGGGTGGCCGGCTCAGGGGCGAGGGTCGTGGTGGTCATGCTGCTTTCCCTTCCGGGGTTTCGAGGTGGTCGCGCTGTGTCTCGGCGGTGAGCTGGAGGAACATCTCCTCCAGGCCGGCGCCGTCGGCGGCGCGGAGCTCGGTCAGCACGAGCCCGGTGTCGAAGGCGATCTGGCCGACGGTGGTGAGGTCGGCGTCGCTGAGAACGGCGCCCTCGGTGGTGATCTCGGCGGTGTGGCCGGCCCGCTGGAGCGCCCGGCCGAGTGAGGTGGGATCACTGGAACGGGCGTACGTCTCGCCGCTGGAGAGCAGCTCCTGCTTGGTGCCCTGCGCCACGATCCGGCCGTTGCCGATGACCACGATGTCGTCGGCGATCACCTCGATCTCGTGCAGCAGGTGCGAAGAGAGCAGCACGGTGCCGCCGTCGTCGGCGAAGCCGCGCAGCAGGTCGCGCATCCAGCGGATGCCGGCTGGGTCGAGGCCGTTGGCCGGCTCGTCGAGGATGAGCACCTCGGGGTCGCCGATCAGGGCGGTCGCGATCCCGAGCCGCTGCCGCATCCCGAGGGAGTAGTTGCGTACGCGACGCCCGGCCTCCTCCTCGGTCAGGCTGACCCGGTCGAGGGTCTCGGCGACGCTGGACTTCGGCAGCCCCATCGTGCGGGCGGCCAGGGTGAGGATCTCGCGGCCGGTGCGGCCGCCGTGCTGGGCGGAGGCGTCGAGCAGCACCCCGACCTCGCGACCGGGGTTGGGCAGCTGGGAGAAGTGGCGGCCGAGGAGGTGCGCGCTGCCGGAGGACGGATCGGTGAGTCCGACCAGGATGCGCATGGTCGTGGACTTACCGGCGCCGTTGGGGCCGAGGAAGCCGGTCACCCGGCCGGGCTCGGCGGTGAAGGTCACGTTGTCGACGGCCGTGAACCTGCCGTACCTCTTGGAGAGGGCATCGATCTGGATCATGCTCCGAGCCTGGTGCCAGGCGACCCCCGGGCGCGTCGGGCAGATCCCTGGCGGGTGCCTGGACCTTCCCCTGATCACCCCTGAGACCGTCTCAGGGCCCTGCTCATTAGGCACAGCGGTCCGCTGCGGAATGTTTCGTACCGGACGAAACGTTCTCAGGGCATGCGTATTGATGTCTGGTCCGATGTCGTCTGTCCCTGGTGCTACATCGG
>JALZDD010000094.1 GCA_030862715.1 Actinomycetota bacterium
ACCGTGCCGACCGGCAGATCTCGGGAGGCGACCGCCATCGTCGAGGTGTCGGGTGGGTCCGGCCGAGTGGCCGAGAACCCGATCGCGACCGCCGAGGCGGTCAGCAGGAACGCCAGCAGGCGTCGATGGGCGAGGACCCCGCGGCGTACGCGGCGGGAGAAGGACGTGATTCGAGTGAACATGCGGGCACGCTAAGTCGCCCGCGTGATTCCCGCATCTCGCTATCCACAGCCACGAACTCCCTGTGAACAAACCTGTGGATAACCACCTGCCGAGACGTCACTTACGTCGTTCGAGTTGGCATCGCAGTGCCACCTCGACCGACACGCGTGACGCTTCGACCGACGCGCGTGACACCTCGGCGTCAGTCTGAGGAGCTGGACGCTGCGGCGGGCGCCGGCGAGGAGGTCGACGAGGAGCTCGAGTCCGAAGAGGTCGAGGAACTCGAGCTCGACGAGCTGGACCGGGAGTCGGTCCGGTAGAAGCCGGAGCCCTTGAAGACGACGCCGGCGGCGCTGAAGACCTTGCGCAGCTTGCCGCCGCACTCGGGGCACTCGGTCAGCGAGGCGTCGCTGAAGCTCTGGAACTGGTCGAAGGCGTGGCCGCACTCGGTGCAGGCGTACTGATAGGTGGGCACGTTTCTCCTAGAACAGAATCTGGCAC
Source organism: Actinomycetota bacterium (assembly GCA_030862715.1). The sequence goes on from JALZDD010000094.1 coordinate 664, forward strand.
TCGACAGGCGCGACTGCCAATATTAGCGAACGCCTAGGAGAAGCGCTGCATTCCCTCCGCGCTGGCGGCCGCTCCGACCGCCCGGTCGTGCGCCTCGACCGGCACCGCGACACCGATTTCCCACGGATAGAGAAGCACGCAGGTAAAGGTTCCGGCCGGCACCCGAGCGAGTACGCGGTCGTAGGAGCCGCCGCCCCGTCCCATCCGATGCCCATGCGAGTCGACGGCCAGGCCGGGGACGAGCACGACGTCGGCGCCGGCGATCGCGGAGACGCCCAACCGCTCCCCGCCCGGCTCCAGCAGCCCGCGAGGTGCCCGGACCAGATCTCCGTCGTAGACGGCCCAGTCCAGGTCGTTGTCCGGCAGGAGGCACGGCAGCAGGATGCGTTTCCCGGCTGCGTCGAGCTCGTCGATAAGAGGTCCGGTGCCGGGTTCGGTGCCGATCGAGACGTAGAGCGCAACCGTTGCGGCACTTCGTACGTCTTCGGTATCAGTGACCACCTGCGCCAGGGCGCGCGCGAGCGAACCCAACTGGGGGAGCCCGATGCGCCCCCGGCTGGTCAGCAACTGGTCGCGTAAGGCAGTCTTGCGCCCCACGAAGTCAGCGGGGGCTGGACTATCAGAACCCGGAGGGGTGTGTGAACCCGACACAACGACAGCCTAGGCTTTCCTCTATGGGTAGCCCAGGTTTGGCCAAGGCAATGGCGAAGATGCGCGATGCCGGCGTGGATGACGTCGCGGTGCAGACATTCGCACATTACTACCGCCAGCTCGAGCACGGCGAGACCGGGATGATCCCGGAGGAGACCATCGAGCCGGTCGACATCCCGTCGATCAGCGACGCCGTGGTCACCGACGAGGAGGCGCACGCCGCCATCTCGACCACCGCGGTGATCAAGCTCAACGGCGGCCTCGGGACCTCGATGGGCATGGACCGTGCGAAGTCGCTGCTGTGCGTGCGCAAGGGTCTGAGCTTCCTGGACGTGATCGCCCGCCAGATCCTGCACATGCGTGAGAAGTACGACGTACGTCTCCCGCTGCTGCTGATGAACTCCTTCCGCACCTCCGAGGACAGCTTGGCCGCGCTCGAGCGCTACCACGACCTGCCGGTAGACGGCCTGCCGCTGGAGTTCCTGCAGAACCGTGAGCCGCGCCTGCTCGTCGACGACCTCGCCCCGGTCGAGTGGCCCAAGGACCCCGAGCTCGAGTGGTGCCCGCCGGGCCACGGCGATATCTACACCGCCCTGCTCGACACCGGGCTCCTCGACCTGCTCATCGAGCAGGGCTACGAGCGGGTCTTCGTCTCCAACTCCGACAACCTCGGCGCCGTCCCCGACGAGAAGGTCGCCGGCTGGTTCGCCAAGTCCGGTGCCCCCTTCGCCATCGAGGCCGTACGCCGCACCCCGAGCGACCGCAAGGGCGGTCACTTCGCGCGCCGCAAGTCCGATGGCCGCCTCATCCTGCGTGAGACGGCGCAGACGCTCGACGAGGACAAGGTGGCGCTGCAGGACCTCAACCGCCACAAGTACTGCTCGACCAACAACATCTGGTTCGACCTCAAGGCGCTCAAGAAGGTCCTCTCCGAGCGCGACGGCATCCTCGGCCTGCCGCTGATCCGCAACGAGAAGACGGTCGACCCGGCCGACCCGAAGACCCCGAAGGTCGTCCAGATCGAGACCGCCATGGGGGCCGCGATCGAGGTCTTCGAGGGCTCGCAGCTGATCGAGGTCGGCCGCGACCGGTTCGTCCCGGTCAAGACGACCAACGACCTCCTCGTCCTCCGCTCCGACGTCTACGACATCGGCGACAACTTCGTGCTCGACCAGGTCGCCGACGAGGTGCCGTTCATCGACCTCGACGGCGACTACTACAAGTACGTCGCGAACTTCGACGAGCGCTTCCCCGAGGGCGCTCCGTCGCTGCGCAAGGCGTCCTCGCTCACCGTCAACGGCGACTGGACCTTCGGCAAGGGCGTCCAGGTCATCGGCGCGGTCTCGCTCGACGGCGCCAACGCCGAACGCGTCGCGCCCGCCACCGTCCTCTCCGACTAGTGTTGGCGGGGTGACCCCCGCCGAGTACCGCGACCGAATCCTGGCTGACCTCGAGCCGATGCCGGCCTACCCGCAGCCCCTGATGGACTGCCTCGGGCTGGCGGTGGCGGAGGACATCCATGCCGAGGTCGCGCTGCCGGGCTTCGACAACTCCTCGATGGACGGCTACGCGGTCCGCTACGCCGATGTCGCGACCGCTTCGGCGGAGGCTCCGGTGCGGTTGCCGGTGCTCGGTGAGATCGGTGCCGGGCAGGCCTCGCTGCTGGCGCTCCCGCCGGGCGCGGCGGCGAAGATCATGACGGGTGCTCCGCTGCCGACAGGTGCCGACACGGTCGTGCCGTACGAGTGGACCGATCGTGGCGTCGCCGAGGTCGAGATCCGGCAGACGCCGGAGGAGGCCCAGCACGTTCGCTACGCGGGCGAGGACGTCGCCAAGGGCGACCTCCTCATCCCTGCGGGCACAGTGCTCGGCCCGCGCCATCTGGGGCTGATCGCCTCCGTCGGCCGCGCGCAGGTAGCGGTGCGGCCTCGGCCTCGGGTCGTGGTGCTCTCGACCGGCACCGAGCTGCGCGAGCCCGGCGAGACCCTGGGCCACGACTCGATCTACGACGGCAACTCCTTCCTGCTGGCCGCCGCCGCGCGGCGGGCGGGCGCGATCGCCTACCGGGTCGGGATCGTGCCTGACGAGCCGCGGGCGTTCATGACCGCGCTCTCCGACCAGCTCGTCCGGGCCGACCTGGTGGTGACCTCCGGCGGCGTCTCGATGGGTGACTACGACGTGGTCAAGGAGGCGCTGACGCCGGAGGGCGTCTGGTTCGGCCCCGTGAGCATGCAGCCGGGCAAGCCCCAGGGGTTCGGCCGGATCGGCGAGGAGCGCGTGCCGGTCCTGTGCCTCCCCGGCAACCCGGTCTCCTCGTTCGTCTCCTTCGAGCTCTTCGTGCTTCCGGCGCTGCGCCGGCTGATGGGCATGACTCCCGAGGCAAGGCCCGTACGACGCGCGGCCCTGACCCACGGGGTGCGCTCCCCGAAGGGCAAGGAGCAGTACCTCCGCGGTTGGTACGACGGCTCCCGTGCCGGCGTCTCGCCCATCGGCGGGCCGGGGTCCCACCTGATCGGA
>JALZDD010000168.1 GCA_030862715.1 Actinomycetota bacterium
GTACGCCGAGCTCCTCTGCCACCTCGCGGACGGCAGCCTCCGCGGCCGACTCCCCCGGCTCCAGCTTTCCGCCGGGCAGCATGAACTTCGTGGTGCCGTTCTTGCGGACGGTCAGCATCCGCCCGTCGGCGTCGCGGAAGACGACGGCCGCGACGGTGATGACCGGCCCGATGTTCGGGCTCAGAGGATCTCCCCCGGCACGTAGGCGGCGGCCTCGGGGTGGCGGGCGGTGACGGCCTCCACGCGGCGTACGACCTCCTGGACCTGCGCGACGGCGGCACCGGTGAACTCGATCGGCTCGGCGACCAGCGACTGGATCTGGTCCTCGGTCAGGCCGAGACGGGAGTCGGCGCCCAGCTTGGCGAAGACGTCGTTCTCGGCCTGGCCCTTGCGCATCGAGAGCGCGGTGCCGACGGCGGCCTCCTTGATCGCTTCGTGCGCCTCCTCGCGGCCGACACCGTTGCGGACGGCGGCCATCAGCACCTTGGTGGTGGCCAGGAACGGCAGGTAGCGGTCGAGCTCGCGCTGGATCACGGCCGGGAAGGCACCGAACTCGTCGAGCACGGTCAGGAAGGTCTGGAAGAGGCCGTCGGCGGCGAAGAACGCGTCTGGGAGCGCGACGCGGCGCACGACGGAGTCGGAGACGTCGCCCTCGTTCCACTGGTCGCCGGCGAGCTCGGAGATCATCGAGAGGTAGCCACGCAGCACGACCGAGAGGCCGTTGACCCGCTCGGTGGAGCGCGAGTTCATCTTGTGCGGCATCGCCGAGGAGCCGACCTGGCCCTCCTTGAAGCCCTCGGTGACCAGCTCGTTGCCGGCCATCAGCCGGATCGTGGTCGAGAGGTTGGAGGGGCCGGAGACCAGCTGGACCAGCGCCGAGACCGCGTCGAAGTCGAGGGAGCGCGGGTAGACCTGGCCGACGCTGGTGAAGACGTTCTCGAAGCCGAGGTGGGCCGCGACCCGCTCCTCGAGCGCGGCCAGCTTGGCGGCGTCGCCATCGAGCAGGTCGAGCATGTCCTGCGCGGTGCCCATCGGGCCCTTGATCCCGCGCAGCGGGTAGCGGGCGATGAGCTCCTCGACCCGCTGGAGTCCGACCAGCATCTCGTCGGCGACCGTCGCGAACCGCTTGCCGAGCGTCGTCGCCTGGGCAGCGACGTTGTGCGAACGGCCGGCCATGACGGTCGTCTCGTGCTCGGCCGCGAGCCGCGCCAGGCGGGCCAGCGTCGCGACGGCACGGTCGCGGATCACCTTCAGCGAGACTCGCACCTGGAGCTGCTCGACGTTCTCGGTCAGGTCCCGCGAGGTCATGCCCTTGTGGATGTGCTCGTGACCGGCCAGCGCGGCGAACTCCTCGATCCGCGCCTTCACGTCGTGACGGGTCACCCGCTCACGGGCGGCGATCGAGTCGAGGTCGACGTCCTCGACGACCTTCTCGTACGCCTCCACGACCCCGTCGGGGACGTCGATGCCGAGATCCTTCTGAGCCTTGAGCACCGCGATCCAGAGCTGACGCTCCAGGACGATCTTGTGCTCGGGACTCCAGATCCCGGCGAGGTCGGCCGCGGCATAGCGGTTGGCGAGGACGTTGGGCACCACAGTCACGGCGGACATTCTCCCATGCTCCCTGCCCTCCCCCACTAACGTGGCGGTATGGCCCTGCGGATCCTCGCCAGCCGGCCCGATCCGGCGATCTACACCCTGCCCTGGTCCTTCCCCCTGGAGGAGTGGCCAGATGATGTCGTGGTGCCACTGACCCGCGGGCTCAGTCGCCATGTCGTACGCATCGTGCGGGTGCGCAACAACATCTACGCGGTCAAGGAGACCCAGGCCGACATCGCCCGGCGCGAGTACAACATGCTGCGCGAGCTGCAGCGCCTCGGCCTGCCGACCGTGGTCGCGAAGAGTGTCGTCACCGGTCGCACGGACCGCGACGGCAACGACCTCGGTGCCGCGCTGATGACCGATCACCTCACCTACTCGCTCCCCTACCGGGCGCTGTTCGAGCGGGGCCTGGCCGCCGACCGGCTCCCCAGCCTGATCGACGCCCTCGTCGTCCTGCTCGTACGCCTCCACCTGGCCGGCTTCTATTGGGGCGACGTGTCCTTGTCGAACGTCCTGTTCGTGCGCGACGCCGCCGGGTTCGCCGCCTACCTGGTCGATGCCGAGACCGGTGAGCTGAAGCCGGAGCTCTCCGACCGGCTCCGGGAGTACGACCTCGACGTCGCCTACCAGAACATCTACGGCGAGCTGCTCGACCTCCAGGCGAGCGGGTCCCTGCCGGAGGCCTTCCCGATCGACGCGATCGTCGAGCGGCTGCAGAGTCGCTATGACGCGCTGTGGCGCGAGCTCACCGAGGAGCAGGTCTTCTCCGCCGAGGAGATGTGGCACATCGAGCAGCGCATCGAGCGACTCCACGACCTCGGCTTCGACGTCGAGGAGCTCGACATCACCACCAGCGAGGACGGCGACACCGTCGCCCTCCGCCCCCGGGTGGTCGAGCTCGGCCACCACCGCCGCGAGCTGCGTACGCTGACCGGGCTCGACGTCCAGGACGCCCAGGCACGGCGGATCCTCAACGACATCTCCGCCTACCGCGCCACCCGCGAGCTCGGCGACCTGCCGATCGAGGTCGCCGCGAGCCGCTGGCTGCGCGAGATCTACGAGCCCATCGTCGCGATGCGCCCGCCGGGCGCCGCCGCCAAGCTCACCCCGGCGCAGATGTTCCACGAGATCCTCGAGCACCGCTGGGTGCTCTCCCAGTTCGCCGGCGAGTGGGTCAAGCTCATCAACGCCGCCGAGTCCTACTACGAGGACGTCATCCAGCACCGGCCCGACGAGGCCGTCACCCCGCCCGCCGAGGAGTGAGGCGGGCTCGTCATAAGGTGGCCACGTGAAGATCCTCGTCGTCGGCACCGGTGGTCGTGAGCACGCGCTCGCTCTGAAGCTCTCCCAGGAAGGGAACGAGGTGTACGCCGCGCCCGGGAACCCCGGGATCGCGGAGTTCGCCACCCTTCGGGACGTGGACATCATGTCCGGTCCCGCGATCGCCTCCCTGGCGGGCGAGCTGGGCGTCGACCTGGTCATCGTCGGGCCGGAGGCGCCGCTGGTTGCCGGGGTCGCCGACGCCGTTCGCGAGGCGGGGATCGCGGTCTTCGGACCGTCGCAGGCTGCCGCGCAGCTCGAGGGGTCGAAGGCGTTCTCGAAGGACGTCATGTCCGTGGCCGGCGTGCCGACCGCGGGCTCGCGCGTGGCGACCACACCCGAGGAGGCTGCCGCCGCGCTGGACGAGTTCGGGGCTCCGTACGTCGTGAAGGACGACGCTCTCGCCGCGGGCAAGGGCGTCGTCGTGACGCGTGACCGTGAGGAGGCGCTTGCCCACGCAGCCGCGTGCGAGCGGGTCGTCATCGAGGAGTTCCTCGACGGACCCGAGGTCTCGTTGTTCGCGATCTGCGACGGGACGCGGGCCTACGCGCTGCAGCCGGCGCAGGACTTCAAGCGGATCTTCGACGGCGGCAAGGGCGGCAACACCGGCGGTATGGGCGCCTACTCACCGCTGCCGTGGGCGCAGCCGGACCTGGCCGACGTCGTGCTGGCGACCGTCGTCCAGCCGACCCTGGTCGAGATGGAGAAGCGCGGCGCCCCGTTCGTCGGTTGCCTCTACGTCGGGCTCTCGCTGACCGCCAAGGGTCCGAAGGTGATCGAGTTCAACTGCCGGTTCGGTGATCCTGACATCCAGCCGGTCCTCGCTCTTCTGGAGTCCTCCCTCGGCGACCTGCTCCTCGCGGCGGCCACGGGCGCGCTGGACACGGTCGAGGCGCCGACCTTCTCCGACGGTGCCTCGGTGACGGTCGTGCTGGCCTCGGCCGGCTACCCGGAGTCGTCCTCGAAGGGCGACGTCATCACCGGCGTCGGCAACGCCAACTCGATCAACGACGTGGACGTGATCCACGCGGGCACGGCGATCGTGGATGCCTCCACGCCCGAGGAGCCCTCACACCGTCACCTGGTCACCGCCGGAGGCCGCGTCCTGGCCGTCCGCGCCAAGGGCTACGACATCGACGACGCGCGCTCGCGGGCGTACGCCGCCGCCGACCTGATCACCTTCGACGGTCTCCAGCGGCGCTCCGACATCGCGGCCGAGCCGCTCGGAGTCGTCGAGGGCGCCTCGCTGCTTTAACCCGAATGGTTTGAGCATCGGCGTACTCTGCCGAACATGACCTGGGTCGTGTTCGGCGTCGCCGTCGTTGTCGTGCTCGGCCTGATCATCGCGGCCTGCAACAAGGCGCTGCGCTCCTCGCGCCGTGGCGTCTCCGCCGGCATCGGCGACGGCCTCGGCAACTTCATCGACGTCTTCGACCCCGGCAACGCCCGCGCCGCGCGCGACCTCAAGGAGCAGGACAACATCGGTCACGTGGTCCCCTCGCCCGACGGCGATGACCCGCCGTACGGGGTCGACCTGAAGGCCGGACGGGTCACCATCCGCCGTTCCTGACAGGCTGAGAGTGGCCCATGGGCCACTCTCAGCTCACCATCTCAGGTCAGCGAGTTGATGATGACGGTCTCGTCGCGGGCCGGGCCGACGCCGATGACCGACATCGGAGCGCCGGAGATCTCCTCGACGTACTTCACGTAGGCCTGAGCGTTGGCCGGGAGGTCGGCGAACGACCGGGCGCCCGAGATGTCTTCCTTCCAGCCCGGCAGCATCTCGAAGATCGGCTTGGCGTGGTGGAAGTCGGACTGGTTGACGGGCATCTCGTCGTGGCGGACACCGTCGACGTCGTACGCCACGCACACCGGGATCTCCTCGAGACCATCGAGCACATCGAGCTTGGTGAGGACGAAGTCGGTGACGCCGTTGACGCGGGCGGCGTAGCGGGCGATGACCGCGTCGTACCAACCACAGCGGCGCGGGCGCCCGGTGGTCGTGCCGAACTCGTGGCCGTTGTCGCGCAGGTAGTCGCCGGAGACGTCGAAGAGCTCGGTCGGGAACGGCCCCTCCCCCACACGCGTGGTGTAGGCCTTCACGATGGCGACGACCCGGTCGATCCGGGTCGGCGGGATCCCGGAGCCGGTGCAGGCGCCGCCCGAGGTGGCGTTGGAGGAAGTCACGAACGGGTAGGTGCCGTGGTCGACGTCGAGCAGGGTCGCCTGGCCACCCTCGAGCAGCACGGTCTCGCCCCGGTCGAGCGCCTGGTTGAGCAGCAGGCCGGTGTCGCAGACCATCGGCGCGATCCGGTCCGCGTAGGACAGCAGGTCCTCGACGACCGCGTCGACCGTGAAGCCACGGCGGTTGTAGACCTTCGAGAGCAGCTGGTTCTTCAGCTCCAGGGCGCCCTCGACCTTGCCGCGCAGGATCGACTCGTCGAAGAGGTCCTGGACGCGGATGCCGATGCGGTTGACCTTGTCGGCGTAGGTCGGGCCGATCCCGCGGCCGGTGGTGCCGATCTTGCGCGAGCCGAGGAAGCGCTCGGTGACCTTGTCGAGCTGGCGGTTGTAGTCGGCGATGACATGGGCGCTGGCGGACAGCTTCAGCTTGGAGATGTCGACGCCGCGCGCCTCCAGACCGGTCAGCTCCTCGAAGAGGACCGCGAGGTCGACGACCACGCCGTTGCCGATCACCGGCGTCACGCCGGCGGTCAGGATGCCGCTGGGCAGCAGGTGGAGGGCGTACTTCTCCTTGCCGATGACAACCGTGTGGCCAGCGTTGTTGCCGCCGTTGAACTTGACGACGTAGTCGACGTGCTCACCGAGCAGGTCGGTCGCCTTGCCCTTGCCTTCGTCGCCCCATTGGGCACCGATGATCGTGATCGCGGGCATGTGTGTCGCTCCTTCGCTCCGGACGGAGTCCCTCCG
>JALZDD010000173.1 GCA_030862715.1 Actinomycetota bacterium
TCGCCAAGCTCACAGACACGTCCACCCGCGCGCTGCGGTACTACGAGGACGAGGGGCTGATCGTGCCCCGGCGGATGCCGAACGGGTACCGCGAGTACGACGACTACCTCGTCGACCGAGTCACCCAAATCCGGGGCCTGCTCGATACCGGGCTGCCGACCCGGATCATCAAGCAGATCCTGCCCTGCCTCGACAAGCCCCGCACCATCCACTTCACCGACGCGACCCCCGAGATGCTCGCCACCCTCGAACACGAACGCGACCGGATGACCGAACGCATCGACTTCCTCACCCGCAACCGCGACGCGATCAACGAATACCTCGACGCCGTCAAAGCACTCGCCTGAGCAAACCATATTCACCAGGCTCGCTAAGCCGAACTATCGACTCGGTAGACGGCCTTGCCGAAGACTGAGGTGTCAGGCATTGGGCGGTTCACCAGACCGTCCCAGCTCTCGGCGTTATGCACCGCGACGTGAAGTTGTCCGTTGGCGACGAGATCGACCAGATACTTGAGTTCGGCACCGACCGGCGTTGAGTTCCTGACGCTCACCAAGTCGATACGACTTGCAATGAGCGAGGCGGTCTCGAACAGGGCCGGTGAGCCAGCTGCTGCACCGACCAGTACGACCTTGCCCTCTGGCGCAACCAGCGAGACAAGCTGTTCGAGAACTGGGCCGCCCGTGGTGTCGATGACGGCTTCCACCGTGCGCAGTTTGCCGATGTCGCGAACGTCGACCACACGGGTGAGAGGATCGCCGAGTCGTTCCAGCGGAGCGGCTCGTTCCGGGCTTCGGGTGAGTGCAGCCACGCGGAATCCAGCGCGGGCGGCGAGCTGGACGATGAGGTGCCCCACCCCTCCTGTGGCACCGGTGACAGCGATGTTCGCGCCGGGCGGTGCGCCCAGCTGCCGGACGGCGTGGAGTGCCGTCAGTCCCGCCACGGGAATCGCGGCAGCCATCGCTGATTCGATATCCGCGGGCAGGATGGCGAGATTCCGGCGGTCCACGACGCGGCGTTGTGCCCAGCCCCCGCTCAATCCCCAGGAAACAACACGGCTGCCGCGGACGGGGCCAAGACCATCCGAGCTGGTCTCGATGACGGTGCCGCTCGCATCCCACCCGATCACCGCGTCCGGCTGCCAGGTGGCACTGAACTCGCCGCGGTTCAGCGACACATACTCGACCTCGATGAGCACCTCTTCCGGGTTCGCCCGCACAGGTTCTGACACCTCAGCGAAGGCGAACTGGCCCCCTGGCGACACGATGGCTCTCATGCCTGCACCTCTTCTCGCTCGTGAACGTCCTCGCGAGTGCCGTGCCGGAGGTAGGGGCTCGCGAGGGCGGGCAGGATGACGAGGATCGCGAGGACCGCCATACCGATGCCGAGGATCACCGGAGAGCGGAGCCCGTAGACAGGAATGAGGGCTGAGCCGATGGCGGAGCCGAGGATGATCCCCAGGGTGATGAACGACGAGTGGACGGTGTTCGCCAGCGGCGCGGTACTCCCGGCGCGTTGGGCGCGGACCGCCATCGCCGGATTCATCGTCACCCCGACCAGGCCAATGCCGAACATGAACACCAGCGCCAGTGCAGGAACATCGGTGAAGATCGCGAACCCCGTGAGAAAGACGATGTTCAGGGCGGTGCCAGCCAGAAGCGTGGAGATGGTGTGCCGGTCCGCGAGACGGGCCACGATCATGTTCCCGACCAGGGTTGCCGCCCCGTAGGCCAGCAGGAGCAGCGGGACCGTGCCCTCAGCGAACCCTGTGATCTGCGTGAGGATCGGGGTGAAGAACGTGAACGCGGAGAACGTCGCGCCAATGATGAGTGTGCTGGAAACGATCGCCAGCAGGAACTGCGGCCGACGCAGCACCGCGAACTCGTCTGAGGCCGATGGCCTCGGACGCTCGGAGCCTTCCGCCTGCGGCGGGTTGCGGACCACGACCACGGTGAGGATCGCGGCGATCACCGTGATGATCGAGATCGTCCAGAACGCCGACTGCCACCCGAGCCGTCCGCCGACGAGAGTGGCCAACGGCAGACCCAGCAAGGTTCCCAACATCAGGCCATTCATCGCCACACCTACCGCGCGGCCGCGTATCCGCTCGTCCACCAAACGAGCGCACAAGGAGACCGCGACGCCGAAGAACGCCTGCGACGCGACGCCGCTGATAATGCGGGCGACGACCATCATCGAGTACGACGTGGCCAGCGCCGCAAGGAGGTTCCCCACTAGGAAGATGGCGAAGATCACCATCAGCGCCGTCTTGGGCGGCACCCGGAGCAGGAGCACGGTCAGGATCGGTCCGCCGACGGCCATCGCCACGGCGAAGATCGTCACCAGATAGCCGATCTGCTCGACACCGGTGCCGAGCCCGTCGGCGAGTTGGGGCATCAGTCCGGCGACGGCGAACTCGCTGGTCACCATCGCGAAGATTCCCGCAGCGAGGATGTACACCGCCGCGGGAACCCGCCGCGTCGCGGCGGTTTCAGTGGTCGTGATCAAGAGAGACTCCTTCGCAAATTATGTAATGAACACTTCAAAATATGAGCATGGAAGTCAGAACCGTGCTTGGCGGTGCGTTGTGGCCGCCGCGTCTACGCGGGACGGAGAGCGCGCATGGTCGCGGTGACGATCTCGTAGAGCGTCTCGGGGTTGGCTCCACCCTGAGAAGAGATGCGCAGGCCAGCGATCGCGGCATTCACATAGGCCGCCAGCCCGTCAGCGGAGATGTCTGTTGTGACCTCACCGACCGCCTGGCCGATGCGAAGTGCGTTTGCCAGTAGCTCTAGCCGTTCCCTGGTGTCGCGGCCGACCCGCTCGATCGTGGCCCTGGCATCAGGGTCATCGGCGAACTCCGCCACAGTGTTGACCGCTAGGCACCCCCTCGGCCCGCCGCGCGCTGAGCGTTCGACCTCCTCCGAAGCGATCGCGACCAGCAGTGCCTCGATCCGGTGCATCACGTCATGGGTGGTGTCATCGAGTATCCCGACGAGACGACCCTGCGCTTCGTCCAGGTACACGCCCAGGCACTCAGCGAAGAGACCATCCTTGCTGCCGAACGCGTTGTAGAGGCTGCTCTGCCCCAGCCCCGTGGCTCGCGACAGCTCCTCAACGCTGCTCGCACGGAAGCCGCGCCGCCAGAACACCTGCTGCGCCGCCCCCACCACATGTTCCTGATCGAAAGCTCTCGGTCGCGCCATGGGACCAACCGTACCCCATTATGTAACGAACACACCAGAACCTGAGACGTCGCTCACCTGCATCGGACAACTCATCGACATGCCCGCATCAGACACGCCAGCCACGACGCTACAGCCGCAGACTGCCTGCCTTCACGCCCGCCGCTGCCCCAAGAAACCGCAGAGAACCGAGTATGCACGTGGATGACCGGGACACCGGTCCGCCTCGCCGCATCGGCGACGCGCGCGGCGACTCCGACCCGGGCGTGCGCGATTGCGGCAGTGCCGGACGAGGCGCCATAGTCGGCCAGGTGGACGTTCTGCAGGCTATGAGCACCGTCTCATTTCCTGAGTTTCACGCCGCCACGTCAACGATAGAATGCCGTCCTCATCGTGGTTCGGTGCCTGCCTGTAGCGCATCAAGCGCAACGACTGCTTGCAGGGGGAGGACACCGTTGCCCAGGGCGATGTTCTGCTGGTTCGCGGTCAGGCCATGTTCGGGATCGGTGCCCCAACCAGCCGGGAGGCCCATGAGCCATTCCACGAACTCGGCCGCCGGCCGTGGACCCCTCTCCTCGTTCAGGATCGCAGGCGCGGGCGCTGCTCGTCCGGTGATGTGCTCCCATCGGGCGACCGCGTGGGCGTATCGCCCCCAGCGGTGAAGATGTCCTCGACCAGGGCGAACAGGGTCTCCGACTCGTTCCAGCTGGCGGGCAAGCCATGCGGTCCGTTCAGGGCGAGGTCGATCACTTGGTGGCTCAGGGCGATTGTGCCCCGCCGTGCCCGTACCTGATTCAGGGTCTCGCCGCCTCGTGAGGAGTCCGAGGCCAGAGGCGTCCGGAACAAGACCTTGGCGATAGGCGGTGATGAAGATCCGGAACCGGTGATGCGGTGCACCGGCCAGTGACGCCGGTAGGCCGATCCATCGCGCAGTTCTCCGGAGATCGGCCAGATCCCCGAGTACGGCTCCGTGCGCCCGAAGAGGTCGCGTTGGCTCGTCTCCCAGCAGCCACGGGTCGAGTTCCAGGTTGCGAACGGCGGTTGCAGGCTCGCTGGTTGCATCGTCGGGGTTGCGTGCATCGGGGATTGCTCCTTCCAGGGGTGGGCGGATTGCGGGTGCGGAGAGCAGGCCGCGGACGTTCTCAATGACGACGAGATCGGGTTGCAGCGCGTCGATCGCGGCCGCCATGTGCGACCAGAGCCCGGAGCGGGTGCCGGGTGCGAGGCCGGCGCCCTTACCAACGGTCGAGACGTCCTGACACGGGAACCCGCCGATCAGCACGTCCACCGGTGGCACCGTTGCCCAGTCCACGGCGGAGATGTCGCCGAGATTCGGGATGCCCGGCCAGTGGCGGGCGAAGACGCGGATGGAGGGGTCGTTGATCTCGGAGAACCAGATCGTCTCCCCGCCGGTGGCGTATTCGACGGCGAGGTCGAGGCCGCCGTAGCCGGAGAACAGTGAACCGATCCGGGGAGGACGGCCGCGGTGGAAGTGGTTGTCGCGCATGAGGGCTCCGGAGGCTTCGTGAACCCCGGACCTCGATGCGGCTGACGAGCGCCGATCTGCCGGGCTGAACACCTGCCAGGTGCACCACCGAGCAACCGGCACGCATCGAACAGCCCAACCCCGAACTCGCCTCCTCGACCGCCTCTGCGACCCTCGCTCTTGCTCCCCGTGATCCGGCACGCCTCTTGCAGATCGAGGTTGAGCCCGCCTTCGACGGGCCGCTGCTCACCTCGTGAGCAGGCAGAGAGGGCGGGCCGGATGACGGTTTCGATGCGCGTGATGTCGGCGGGTGACGGGTGCAAGTACCTACTGCGCACCGTCGCGGCCGGCGACGGCGACCGCTCGCTCTCCACCCCGCTGACCCGCTACTACAACGCCGAGGGCACCCCGCCGGGTCGCTGGCTCGGTGCCGGGGTCGCAACGCTCGGTGGCGGACGGATCAGCGTGGGCGATCAGGTCTCCGAAGCCCAGCTCCAGCTCCTGGTCGGCATGGGTCGTGACCCCATCACCGGGGAACCGCTCGGTCGCGCGTACCCCGAGTACCGAAGCGTTGCTGAGCGGATCGAGGCGCGGACCGGGGCACTCGATCCGTCCCTCGGGCCAGTCTCACGCGCAGAATCGGTCGCGGCGATCGAGACGGAGGAAGCCGAGCGCGGGACGCGACGGGCGGTTGCGGGGTTCGACCTCACGTTCAGCATCCCGAAGTCCGCAAGCGCACTCTGGGCAGTCGCGGATGCCGGGACGCAGACGCTGATCGCGGACGCGCACCATGCGGCGGTTGCGGAGGTGGTTGCGTTCATGGAGCGGGAGGTTGCAGCCACTCGCACGGGCGCAACCGGACGCGACGGCGCGGTTGCACAGGTCGACGTCTCAGGGGTCATCGCCACGGCGTTCGATCACTACGACAGCCGGGCGGGCGACCCGCACCTGCACACGCACGTCGTCATCTCGAACAAGGTGCAGACCGTCCTCGATGGCAAATGGCGGTCGCTGGACGGGCGGCCGATGCACGCCGCCGCCGTCGCCCTCTCCGAACTGCACGAGGCCGTCTTCGCTGACCACCTCACCCGGTCTCTTGGCGTCTCATGGGAGGCGCGCGACATGGGCCGCGACCGAAACCCGGCATGGGCGATCACCGGGGTGCCGGAGGCGCTGGTCAAGGAGTTCTCCACCCGTGCCCGGCACATCGACGCCGAGACCGATCGCCTCATCGGCCAGTACGTCGAGTCGCATGGGCGGCGGCCGTCGCCGGCGACGATCATGAAGCTCCGCGCCCAGGCCACGCTCTCCACCCGCCCAGAGAAGGAGGTGCGGTCGCTCGCCGACCTCACCGCCTCCTGGCGGGAACGGGCCGGGCGGGTGCTCGGGGCGGATGCAACCTCGTGGGCGCGCGGCGTGACGGCGAACGAGGAGCCGTTGCTGCTGCGCGCCGACGACGTGCCGTTGGACGTGATCGCCTCGCTCGGGCAGGACGTTGTGGCTGCGGTCGGTGAGAAGCGCGCCACCTGGCATCGCTGGAACCTCACCGCCGAGGCGGCGCGGCAGACGATGGGCTACCGGTTCGCGTCGATCGAGGCCCGAGAAGCCGTCGTCGGCCTGGTCGTGGACGCCGCCGAAGCTGCGTCGCTGCGCCTGACCCCGCCTGAGCTCGCATCCAGCCCGGCCGCGTTCCGCCGGACTGACGGCACGAGCGTGTTCCGTCCGAAGCACTCAGCGCTGTTCTCCTCCGAGGTGCTGCTGGCCGCCGAAGACCGCCTCCTCGAGCGCGCCCGCACCACCACCGCGCCGACGGTGCCGCTGACCACCGTCGAACGAATCGCCAAGCGGCCCGACAGCAAGGGCCGGATGCTCGGTGACGACCAGGCGGCGGCGTTGACGAAGATCGCCGTCTCAGGGCGGGTGGTCGATGTGCTGGTCGGCCCGGCGGGGGCTGGGAAGACAACCGCGATGTCGGCGTTGCGGCGGGCGTGGGAACGCGAGCACGGGCGCGGCAGCGTGGTCGGACTCGCGCCGTCCGCGGTCGCCGCGCAGGTCCTGGCCGATGACCTCGGCATCCAGACCGAGAACACCGCCAAGTGGCTCGACACCCACAACCGCACCGGCGAGACGTTCCGCAAGGGTCAGCTCGTCATCATCGACGAGGCATCCCTGGCGGGCACGCTCTCCCTCGACCGCATCACGGCCCTTGCGGCCGAGGCCGGGGCGAAGGTCCTGCTGGTCGGGGATCACGCCCAACTCCAGTCCGTCACCGCCGGAGGCGCGTTCTCCCTCCTCGTCCAGGATCGCGACGACACCCCGGAGCTGGTCGACGTGCACCGGTTCGTCAACCCGTGGGAGAAGACCGCATCCCTCGCCCTGCGGCACGGCCGCGCGGACGTCATCGACACCTACGCCGAGCACGGCCGCGTGATCGGCGGGGAGACCGAGGAGATGATCGACGCCGCCTACACCGCCTGGCGCTCCGACACCCTCGCCGGGCGGGCCAGCGTCCTCGTGACCGACTCCAACGAGTCCGTCCAGGCGCTCAACAACCGGGCGCGGGTCGATCTGATCCTCGACGGCACCGTGAACGCCCGCCGTGAGGTCGAACTGCACGACGGCACCCGTGCCGCAGCTGGGGATACCGTCATCACTCGCCGCAACGACCGGCGCCTGCGCGCCGGCCGGTCCTGGGTGCGCAACGGCCACAGATGGACGGTCACCGAGGTCCGCGACGACGGCGCCCTCACCCTGCGCCGCGCCGGGCGCACGTGGGGCGCCTCGGTCGTGGTCCCGGCGGAGTACGCGGCCGAACACCTCGACCTCGGCTACGCCGTCACCTCCTACCGGGCACAGGGCATCACCGTGGACTCCTCGCACGTCCTGGCGGATGCGTCGATGACCAGAGAGACGTTCTACATCGCCATGACCCGTGGCCGCGAGGAGAACATCGCCTACGTCGCCGTCGACAAGCCCGACCCTGCCCATGACGGCCCGCACCCCGGCGACAACACCGAGGCCACCGCGCGGTCGGTGCTGTTCGCGGTGCTGCAGCACGTCGGCGCTGAGCTTTCCGCGCATGAGACGATCACCGCCGAGCAGGACATCTGGGGCTCGATCGCGCAGCTCGCCGCCGAGTACGAGACCCTGGCCGCTGCCGCACAACACGACCGCTGGGCCGCCCTCATCCGCTCCTGTGGGCTCAGCGACGAGGACGCAGACGATGCGATCGCCTCACCCGCATTCGGAGCGCTGACCGCCGAGCTTCGGCGGGCAGAGGCGAACCAGCACGACGTCGAGGCCCTGCTGCCGCGCCTTGTGGGAGCACGCGGGTTCGGGGACGCCGACGATATCGCCGCGGTCCTGCACTACCGAGTCGCCAAGGCGACCACGCGGCCATCAGGGTCCGGTCGCGCGCGGAGGGCACCACGCTTGATCGCCGGCCTCATCCCCGAAGCCACCGGCACCATGCCGACCGAGCTCCGGCAGGCGCTGACCGAGCGACGAGACCTCATCGAGGCCCGGGCCGATGCGCTCCTCGACATCGCGGTCACCGAGAAGCACGAGTGGATCACGAAGCTCGGTGTCCAGCCGAAGCAGGCACGAGCGGCCCAAGCATGGCGGAGCGCCGTTCGCACCATCGCCGCCTACCGCGACCGCTACGGCATCACTGGGCCTGCACCGCTCGGAGCACCTGCCGAAACCGAGACGCCGAGGCTCGACGCCGCCCGCGCCCGCGCTGCGCTTGACCGAACCCGCTCGCTCGAAGGAGAGCCGAACAGCGCACGCCAATCGCCTACTGCTAGGCCGGTCGGACCCTCCTTGTAGCGCCTGAACGCCCAACGTACGGACCCCGCGACCTGGTAGCGTGAAGATGCGTCCCGCACAAGGAGGCTACGAGAAGATGCCGGAAGATAACGAGGTTCTGACCGCTGATGAGGCGGCAGCGCTCTTGCGTGTCTCCACCAAGACAGTGCTCTCACTCGCCCGCGCGGGGTCGCTGCCCGGAGAGAAGGTGGGACGCGCTTGGCGCTTCGTGAGGAGCGATGTCCTTGCGTACGTCCGCGGTTCACTGCCGCAGGCAGGAGCGGAGCACAATGAGCGAGGTCGTGACGGCGTTGTCCGAGATGAACAGCGTCCTAGGCGGTGACAAATGCTAGATACATCGAACTGGCCCGAAGTTGAGCTTGACGTCTTGAAGGAAGTCCAACTCGATCCGAAGAACGTCCGCCTTGAAGTGGCCGACGCGAAGGTCGAGGCCGACATCATTGAAGACCTGTTCGTCAACGAAGATGCGTTGGGGCTTGTCGAGGGCATCTGCAAGGTCGGCTATCTGACACACGAGACGCCGGTCGTCCTGAAGCGACGCGGTAAGTACGTGATGGTTGAGGGGAACCGCAGGCTCGCTGCACTCAAAGCCATCCAGAACCCGATGTTGGTCCCCGACTATCAGGCGCGAGTCGCGTCGCTGGCGGCCCTTCTGCCAGACCGCTCTGTGCTCGCGAAGGTCCGGGTCATGGTTGCACCGAACCAGACCGAAGCGGATCAGTTGATCGCGGCTATCCACACCGGGAACCTGCGGCGGGCTTGGAGCCCCAGCAGGCAGGCGGCGTTCTTCCAGGCGCAGATCGACGCGGGGAGGAAGCTCCGTGAACTTCTTACTAGGTATCCCACGATCGACGTTCGCAAGTTCGTCTTCCGAGCGCACATCATCAATCTCTTCAAGTCCGTGCATTACGACGAGGCCGAGCTTCAAGACTTCCTCGCAACGAAGAAGTGGGCCAGGGGCCTATCGACGCTGGCGCGCATCTACGAGTCGAAAGAGTTCCTTGACCTGACGGGGCTTGCGATGGATCCAGACGGCAACGTCACGAAGACGCTCTCGGATGCAGTCTTCAAGGATGTTGCTGCCGCGATCGTTCGCGGGATGTACGACGAGAACATCAACACGCGCAGCCTGAACTCGGTCTCAAGTCCTCGCTACACGCAACTGATGAAGGAACTGCGTCAGATCGTTGCCGACGCGGGAGAGGCAGCTCCGCCTGACCCCACAACCCCAACTACAGGGACGACTCCCGGCGGAGGGAACAACCCGCCGTCCGGTGGCCCCGGCGCTAAGCCGACTCCGCCCACGGGGGCACCCGGTCCCGGAGAACCTCCGAGCGGTGCGCCTGGCCCCACGGAGCCGAAGCCTCCGAGGAAGCGTCCGGCCAAGAAGAAGCTCCGGAACCTCGACCTCGGGCAGATCAAGGCTCCCGCAAGTTACCCCGAAGGGTTGAAACTGCTGCTCGGCGAACTGTCTGAGGTCGACGTGCAAAAGTTTCCTAACGCCACCTTCCTAATGATCCGGGCCGTACTGGAAAAGTCGATCAAGGCATATGCGGAGGCAAAGTCGATCGACATCAAAGGCTCCGGGAACAACCAGAACGGCCGTGTCCAACTCGGCCACTCCCTGAACTGGCTCTTGGAACACGTCAAGGCGAACGGCCCGAAGTACCTGATCCAGGTCATCGAGGGTGTCAGGACAGGGAAGCTCGTTACGTACACGAACTCAGGCGACTCGCTCAATGCGATCAACCACAACCACCACTTCCTAGTCGACCCCGACCAAACGTTCTCAATGTGGGCCTCCATCGACTCGATCATGAGATACGTGATGAAGCCATGAGCACGAGCGCCATCGGGGTGTCCACACGACGCCCGCGAATCTCACCGCTCCGGTACCCAGGCGGCAAGTCTGCTTTGTACTCGCGCCTGCGCAAGATGATCCGAGACATGGACCTCGCAGGCTGCACCTACGTCGAGCCGTATGCGGGCGGAGTCGGCGCCGGTCTCAGTCTTCTGGTGACGGGGCAAGTCGAGCGCGTCGTCATCAACGACCTCGACCCGGCTATCCACGCATTCTGGACTACGGTTCAGTCCGAGCCCGGATGGCTGATCGAGCAAATCCACAAGACCAAGCTTGACGTCACCGAGTGGCGGCGGCAGCGCGAAATCTATGTTGCCGCCGACACCAGCGATCTGTCACAGCTCGGATTTGCCACCTTCTATCTCAATCGCACGAACAGGTCTGGCGTGCTCAACGGCGGCCCGATCGGCGGGCTAGACCAAACGGGTAACTACAAGATCGACGCCCGCTTCAACCGGGACGGCCTTGCTGAACGTATCCGCATACTGTCGCTCTATGCAGACAACATCGTCCCGACGTCGCGCGATGGCATCGAAGTCATCTCTGAGTACGCTCCCAAGGACGATGTCTTCATCTACGCCGACCCGCCCTACTTCGAGAAGGCCGGGTCGTTGTACCTCAACGCCTTCTCTGCAACCGACCACGAAGACCTTGCGCGAGTCCTCAACTCCGTCGCAGACAGGCCGTGGGTTCTTACCTATGACAACGCTCCACAGGTGGCGGAGCTCTACGCGGCGCGTCGGCGTCGAGAGTTTGAGCTCCACTACTCAGCGCATCGCGTCGGCAAAGCCACCGAGGTCGCCGTGCTCTCTGAATCCGTTCCAGAGATCGGACAGGGCTGGCCGCTCACGCCGACAACGTTGACGTAGCCCGCTCCTACGGGACGAAGGTCGCCCACCGCCGAGGAGGCGGAAGAACTATGCCTCCTCGCGCTCGGGCGGACGGATCAGCCGCACGTTTGATACACCGCCTTGGTTGGCGCAGTCCTGCGCGAGGTCGTGGACATGCCAGTAGAAGTCCAGGTCGGCCTCTACCGCGTTCACGGTGGTCTCGACAGGCATGTACCGGTGCAACGGCGTGGAGACACCACCGTAAGAGTGACCGAAGTTGTCCACAGTCAGGATCGTCAGGGCCTCAGAACCGGTCCACTCGATCCCAACGCGCACCTCGTACTCGTCGTTGCCCGTCGCGTCGGCAGTCGCCCGAATGAGAGCCATCAGGTCTGCGACGCCGCACTCCACCGCGTCCGACTGGACCTGCGATCCCTCGAAGTACCCGTCGCTACTCATGCGGTGGCCGCCGATTGCGGCTGCGAGCGTGACCGATCCGTCGTGGTGGAGACTTGCCCATGCTTCCTTCCACAGCGATCGCTCGCCCGTTGCGGTGTTGACGGCGACCCAGCGGCGCAACCCCGGTCGTGGGTTGTGCCGGTCGACGTTCTCCAGCGGGTGCACACCGCCACGTCCGGCGTAGAACAGGGCGAGGCCTTCGGCTTTGGTCAGCACGTCGCGCGCGCCGTCGCGCGTCAAGCGGTTGTGGAGTCGAGGGATGCGCGGGTGGGCGACAGCGATCAGCCAGGCGCGTTCGCTCGTTGCGCGCCCGCCCGCGGTCTCGGCATACAGGTTGTCGAGCGCTTCGCTGGCGTGGCGGCGTTCATCGAAGCGGGCTCGGTACATCGCCTCGATCTGGCGTTCCTTCATCCATACGGTGTCGGAGTCGTTGCGCACCGGAGCGCCGAAGTAGTCGTTGCGGTAGATCAGGTGCGGCCCGTCCACACTGGCCGGCACTTCCACGACGACGGCACGGGCGCCCTCAGTTCCGAGACGGTGCACGTTGAGGCCGAAGACGGGCGGGGAGATAGCGGTGATCGCTGCGGAGCGCAGGGATCGCTCGTACGCTTCATCGAACTCTCCGACGTCGACCCGCTCTGTCGCGGCCTTCTGCGACTCGCGTACTCCGAACACGATGACGCCGCCGCCGCTGTTCGCCATCGCCGCGACGTCTTTGGGGAAGTCCGTTTGCGGTAGTCCCTTAGTCGGCGGCAGCTCTGACTTCCAGTCCAGATCGTTCGTCTCCACGACTCCGCTGCTCACCGCCGCATCGAGCAGTTCGTCCGTCAGCGGTCCAGGAGCGACCCCGAGGGCGCGATGCAGAGCGGTGAAAGTCATGATCCCAGCGTAGGGATCACCTGCGACAACCGGCGGTGACGCCGACCGGCGGCCGCCTACAGCGCGCGCCCCTCCCGATGAGCGGACGGGGTGATGGCCGACTCACGTGCGAATGCCTGCCCGCTCACGCCTGCGGGCGGGTCGAGGAGCGCCGTGACGTCTGTGGCATCGGTGATGAGTGACGCGATGCCTTCGCGCAGGAGCCGGTGCGTGCCGGAGCTGGCGGCACTGGTCACCGGGCCGGGCACGGCGCCGACCGGGCGGCCGAGCTGCGCGGCGCGAGCGGCGACGTTGAGGGAGCCGGAACGGTAGCCGGCCTCCACGATGACGGTCGCACCGGAGAGGGCACCGAGGATGCGATTGCGGGCGAGGAACCGCCACCTGGTAGGCGCCGCACCGGGAGCCATCTCGCTGGCGAGCAACCCAACGTCTCCGACTCGTTCCAGCAACTCGCGGTTGCCGGACGGGTAGAGGCGATCCAGACCGCCCACCATGACGGCGAGGGTCTGCCCGCCAGCGGCGAGCGCGGCTCGGTGTGCGGCGGCGTCGATGCCGTAGGCGCCGCCGGCCACGATGATCCGCTCGGCATGGGTCAGGTCGGAGGAGAGTTCTGTGGTGACGTGCTCGCCGTAGCTGGTTGCGGCACGCGCTCCGGTGATCGTCACTCGGTCGCTCAACGGGGCGGTGAGGAACGAGACCGCGCCGCGCACCCACAGCGCGGTCGGGACGCGCTCGCCCAAGTCGTTGAGTGAGGTCGGCCACTCGTCGTCGCCGGGGATGAGGACGCGGAGCCCGAGGTGATCAGTCTCCGTGAGTGCTTGCGTGACCGTGCGGGCATCCATTCGCGGGGCGACCTTGTTGCGCCACAGCCCGGCCTCGACCGCATCAACCTCCTTCGGGAGCGCGCCGGTATCGGCCGCCAGGCGCACGGTCTCGACAGCGCCGACCGCGGCGAGGAGCCTGCCCGTCACCGCGTCGTCGGGCTCCAAGGTCGCAGCCAGGGCGACCCGTGCGGAGCGTTCGTCCTTGGCGAGAGAAGTGATC
Source organism: Actinomycetota bacterium (assembly GCA_030862715.1). Next base: position 13,573 of record JALZDD010000173.1, read on the forward strand.
GTGACCATGCCCGGCTCCCATCCGTGTGTGCCAGACAGGTGCGCGAGCGCTGCCAGAACGAGCAGGCGCACCTCTTACGAATGTCGGCCGGGAGTCGTACTCTGGAGGGGAGGCAGATTCCTCCTTGATATGGCGTCCCTCGCGGACAGGCCCTTGGGTCACTCTCTACGCACTGTCTCGACACCTGGCCGTGCCGCGAGAGGAAACGCCGTGATCCGACTGCTCTGGGCGCTCAGCGCCCACGCCCGCTACTACCTGCGGCGCTACATGCCCACCAACATCGCGCTCGACGCGATCCGCACCCGCCGCGGCCTGAAGTGGGGCATCCCCGCGATGCTCCTCGCGGTGCCGTACTTCCTCGCAGCGAACTACTGCATCACGCTGATCGAGGACGGCGGCCCCGGCTGGCTCAACCTCCTCGTGCTCCTGTTCTGCTGGAACGCGCTCAAGTTCCTCATCATGGGCCCGGTCAGCGTCGTCCTTCTCGTCCGCGCCCGCGTTCAGGAGGCCGTCGAGCGTCGCCGCGCCCGCCGAATGAACGAGGCGCGGGCCGTCGAGTATCCGATGGCGAGTGTGGCGTGATGGGCGCCGTGATCTACACCCGCAGCGCACGCCCGAACCGGGAAACTCACGCTCACCAGCGGGCCGTCTGCCAAACGCCTTGCCGCCGAGTTTGGCTACGAGGTCAGCGGCGAGTTCCACGACAACGGCCGGACACGACCCGCGCTCGACCAGGCCCTCGCCACCATCCGCGACCGGCAGGCAGCGGCGCTCATCGTCGCTGACCTCTACCGGCTCAGCCGATCGTCCACCGAGTTCGCCCGCATCATCGAGGCGCTGAACGAGGCCACCGTGCCCCTCTATGTCGTTGGGCAGGGCCGCGTGAGCCTTCCCGCGACTCCCGAGCTCGGCATCATGCTGGCGATCGCCGAGTACGAGGCCGAGCACTCCGAGGAGGACTTCACGCTGTAACCAAAGCCCGGCGTCCCCGAGGGCGGATGGTCGCACCTGCTGCGGCCACCGCCCTCTTCACTGCCCCCTGACTCACTCCGAAGTGCAGACCGACCTCCATTAAGGTCATCCCACCCTCGTAGAGCCTCACAGCCTCGGGGGTGTGCTCCTCAGCCAGCCCTCGCACGCGCATCGGGACGGAACGACGGACGAGGTGCGCGGCCACCGTGCGGTGGTAGACGCCGAACCGTTCACCGAGCTGCGCGAGCGTCATGCCCTGCTCGTACAGAGCCACCAGCTCATCGACCTCGGCGGCGCTCAGAAAGGTTTGAGTCTTCCCAACTGCGCGCACCACACGACCGCGAGAGTCGGTCACCGAGGCCTCGGAGGGCCGTTCGCAACGCTTGTAGGCACCCCGAGACAGGCGAGAAGCCACGGTTTTCAAGGCCGGGCCAGGGTTCTCAAACTCTCTACGGAGGTGCGCCACAGGAAATTCGTGTGGGTTAAATCATGCACTCGCGCGTGTTTCGGCGGCGACCGCCGCGGCGGCCGCCCTCCCGGCGTACATCGCCCGGAAGAACGGCAGGGTGCGGTGCACCATCGGACCGATGAGCAGCGCCTCGGCGACGGTGCCGATGCCGACCATTCCGCCGAGGAGCCAGCCGACCGCCAGGACGGTGATCTCGACGCCCGCGCGGCAGAGCCAGACCGGGGCGCCGGTCCGCTCGTGCAGTCCGGTCATCAGTCCGTCGCGCGGGCCCGGGCCGAGGCCGGGCGCGATGTAGATCCCGGTCGCGGCGGCCAGCAGGAGCAGGCCGCCGGTGAAGAGCGCGACCTGTGCCATCAGCTCCGACGGCTGCGGAAGCAGCCAGAGGCCGATCTCCGCTGACGTGCCGACGAGCAGGACGTTCAGCACGGTGCCGACGCCGGGCCGCTGTCGCAGCGGGATCCAGATCAGCAGGACGACGAGTCCGATCAGGTTGGTCATCATCCCGAAGGAGATCCCGGTGATCTCGACGAGTCCCGATGCCAGCGTGTTCCAGGGCGCCAGGCCCAGCGAGCCCTGCACGAGCATGGCGAGTGCGATGCCATAGAGGAAGAGTCCAGTTATCAACCAGGAGAGCGACTTCACAGAGAGATCCTTCACGATTGCAAAGCCAATCACGGGTCCAATCGAAGGTAAAGAAGCCAATCGCGGTAAGGTGGCCTCATGCCTCGCGGAAGAATCGGTGCCACTGCGCTCGCTGGCCTGCTCGGTCAGTGGCAGGGGGAGGGCCCGGCGTACGAGAACCTCGCCGAACGGATCCAGCTGCTGCTGATCGACGGACGGCTCTCCGCCGACGTACGTCTCCCCTCCGAGCGCGAGCTCTCCGAGCGGCTGATGCTGAGCCGCACCACGATCACGGCCGCCTACCGGCGTCTGCGCGAGCACGGCTACGCACTGAGCGTCCAGGGGTCGGGTACGACGACGAAGCTTCCACCGACCGCACCCGACTCGTTCACCGAGGGCGGTGAGATCGACCTGGTCAGGGCCACCCTGCCGGCCACCCGGCGGCTCCCGGAGGCCGCCGTCGAGGCGACCCGGCGGCTGGCGGACCACATGACCGGACCCGGCTACACGCTGTGGGGCATCGAGGAGCTCCGCGCCGAGATCGCGGCGCGCTACACCGATCGCGGCCTGCCGACCGATCCCGACCAGATCATGGTGACCACCGGCGGCCAGAGCGCGATCGCCCTGCTCGCCCGCACCGTGATCAGCCGCGGCGACCGGGCCTACGCCGAGAGCCCGTCCTACCCCAATGCGTACGACGCCCTGAGCCTCGCCGGGGCCCGGATCATCACGAGTCCGGTGACCACCGACGCCGGCTGGGACATGCCCGCGATGGAGGCGGCCATCGCCCGGACCACCCCCGTGATGGCGTACGTCATGCCCGACTTCCACAACCCGACGTCTCGCTCGATGTCGACCGAGGACAGGCTCCGGCTGCTGCACGCCGCGGCGAAGGTCGACACCCTCCTCGTGGCCGACGACACCACCGCCGAGCTGAACATCGACCGACCTCACACCTTCCCGCCGCTGGCCGCGATGGCCGGCGAGCACCAGGCCCGCGTCGTCCACATCGGCTCGGCCAGCAAGATGCTGTGGGGCGGGCTGCGGGTCGGCTGGATCCGCGCCGACCCGGTGCTGCTGACCCAGATCGCCAGCGGACGTTCGGCCACCGACCTCGGCACGCCGATCTGGGAGCAGCTGGTCACCACGATCCTGTTCCGGCATCTGCCCGAGATCCTCGAGGAGCGCGCCGCGCAGCTCGCCGCCGGCCGCGCTGCGCTCTACCACGCGATGCGCGAGCACCTGCCCGACTGGGAGCTGCCGCCGCGCATCGACGGCGGTCTCTCCGCCTGGGTCGGCCTGCCCGCGCCGGTCAGCTCCCAGCTCACCCTCGCCGCCAGGCCCCACGGGCTGCTCGTCACCGCCGGACCGCGGTTCGGGGTCGATGGCGCCTACGAGCGTCACCTGCGGCTGGCGATCACGCCCCGGCCCGAGCTCGTCCGCCGCGGAGTCGAGATCCTCGCCGAGGTCTGGCCGCGTGCCGCCTCCACGCCCGCCCTGGCACTCACCACTTCAGAGGCTGTCGTCTGACCGGTCTCAACCCCGCGCGAGGGCATCCAGGGCCCACAGACCGAGCCCGTCGAAGCGTGCCGTCTCGTAGCTGGGTACGTCCCCGCTCGTCGCCTCCAGGAGGCGACGGGTGGTGATGTGCGAGGCACCTCGGGCGAGACTCGCGTTGGCGATGTCGGCAGCAGTCACGGTCCGCGACGGAATCTCGCGACGCTCCCTCGCCCGCCTCCGCTCGTAGTCGAGCTCGTCGACCGTGATGCCGCGGATGATCGTCTCGGCGCTCCCCAGGGAGCTGGTGTTGATCAGCGCCTCGGCGAGCGGGAAGTCGTGGGTCTCGACGACATCGAGGCGCCACACGGTGGCACTCATCTCGCTCACCGGGACAGGGGTCTGACCTCGTCTCATCTCCACGGCGCCTCGAAGGCCGCGCGCGGCGGCCGCGGCCAGCATCGTCGCCTCGGTGGGGTGCCAGCCGAGCGAGTCGCTGACCCTGTCCACGTCAGCGGTCCCCAGCGTTCCCACATGACGCGCACCGAGCCCGCTGAGGATGGCGATCACCTGCTCCGTGGGGAGTTCCCCGTCCACACCGGGGCCGACGACGGCGAGCCGCACCGGCAGACCGCTGCGCTGCGCCGCGGCCAGCGTCAGCGAGTCGGCCAAGGGGCTCAGCAGGCCGGGCTCGTCTCCCCGAGCGACCACGTCGCCACCGACGTCGACGACCGTGAGCGAGTCGGCCCCGAGGGCCCGAGCGAGATGCTGGAGCTGCTGGGCGAGCCCGACCGCACCGTCGGAGAGGTCGTGCAGGAACAGGCGCGCGTCGACGTCTCCGGCGAGCCGCGGCAGGACGGACCGGCCCGGAGGAAGGGTGTCGGTCGTGGTCGATATCTCCGCGCGGACGCCATCGACCAGGCGTAGTCCGACGAAGTCGCCCCGCGAGCGCGGGCCGGGCACCGGGTCGATGCGAAGCCGTTCCCAGGCGCAGGTGGACACGAGCACGTTGCCGTCGTCCATCTCGGGCTCGAGGACCCGACGCGCCAGGAGCACGCCGAGCGCATCACCCCCACCACCGGCTGCGACGAAGAGAGTGCTCACGCAGTCGATTCTGACCGCTGGGCACCCGAGGCGCCACCTGGTCGGCCGCATCGCCTGGCGAGAAGTTCACGCGAACTCGTTGTGACCCACGCCACGTTCGGTCACGATGTGCAGCATGCAAGGACTGATCCAGGACGCACCGCTGACCATCGACACGATCATCCGGCGCGCCGAGCGCGTCTTCCCGACGCGGGAGATCGTCACCAAGACCGCCACCGGTCTGGAGCGCAACACGTTCAAGGACCTGGCTGTGGAGGTACGCAAGCAGGCAACTGTCCTCGACCGGCTCGGCATCGCCGAGGACGGCCGGGTGGCGAGCTTCGCGTGGAACACTCTGCGCCACCTCGCGCTCTACTACTCCGTGCCCTGCACCGGCCGGGTGCTGCACACCGGCAACATCCGCTACTTCCCCGAGCAGCTCGTCTACACCTTCAACCACGCCGAGGACGAGGCCGTCTTCGTGGACCGGTCGCTGCTCGGTCTGCTGGCT
>JALZDD010000179.1 GCA_030862715.1 Actinomycetota bacterium
GCTTCCAGGTCGCGCTGCTCGGACGTACGCAGGTCTCGCTCGAGGAGACCGCGTCGGTGATGGCGCGGTCCCTCGTGCTGCCCACGGACGTCGCTTCTGCCTCTGAGGTGGAAGCGGCGTTCGCCGCCGTCGTGGGGATGTGGGGGCGCGTGGACCTGCTGGTCAACAACGCCGGCACGTTCGGTCCGAGCGGCGAGGTCGACGAGGTCCCGCCCGAGGAGTTCGCCGCGACGCTGGCCATCAACGTCATCGGCTCCTTCCTCTGCGCCCGCGAGGCGTTCGCCCAGCTGAAGCGGCAGGACCCGCGGGTCGGGCGGATCGTCAACAACGGCTCGACCTCCGCGCACGTCCCGCGACCGGGCAGCGCCGCCTACACCACCTCCAAGCACGCGATCACCGGCCTCACCCGCGCCCTGGCCCTCGACGGTCGTGCCCACGACATCGCCGTCGGCCAGATCGACATCGGCAACGCGGCCACCGAGATGACCGCCGGCATCGCTGTCGGCGCCCGGCAGGCCGACGGCACCGTACGCCCCGAGCCGACCTTCGACCCGCAGCACGCAGCCGACGCGGTGGTCGCCATGGCCCAGCTGCCGCTCGGCGTCAGCGTCCCCGCGATGACCATCCTCGCGACCGGTATGCCGTACGCCGGTCGCGGCTGACGAGGGTAAGCGTCACCAGCAGTAGCGGCTTGGGAGCGCTTGCGGCCGGCGGCTTAGGGCCAACCGTCCGACTCTTCGGTGGGCCGGAAGCCCTTGTCGCAGGGTGAGGGTGCGCGCGGTGGTCGTGCGCGGTGCGCCGAGAGCAGGGTGTTCCGCAGCTTGCGTGCCGCGGCCGCCACCTCAGCATGGGACGCCTCGATCGACTCTGACGCTGCCACCACGCGCACGGTTCCGCTTCACAGACGACCGACCAGCCGTGGGACACGATCACCGCGTTCGCCGCCAGGGCCTCGTCCTTGGCGGCGCCGACTCTGACTGCCGCAACCCGCTTGGCCTGGGCGATCATGCCGAGCGCGGTGATCATCGTGTCGATATCGGCTCCGAGATGGAGGTAGCGACGCGCGGCCACCAGCGGGAGGACCGTCGCTCGAGGAGCCTCGGGAAGCCGCGTCATCTCGGTGCGGAGCCCGATCAGCTGTTCCCTCTCGTGGTCGAGCAGGTCAGCCCAGTGGGCCTGGTTCTGTGGCTTCCAGGATGTCAATACGTCTAGGTCGAGCATGTCGCCAGCTCCACGGGTCGACTACTCGTCGGACCCTTCTTGACCAAGAGCCCGCTTGCGCTGCTGTTCCTCCTGTCGCTGCCAGGCGACTCGCTTCTCATACTCGTCGTCGCTGTAGTCCTTGGAGTAGTCGGCCTGGTACTCGATGGCCTTGCCGGCGGACTCCTCGTCCTTGCCACGGCCGCCTCGGCCGCCGGCGGTGCCAGCACCGCCACGCGCGGCATTCTTCAGGCTCTGACGGCTGCCAGACCCGGCCATCCCCGCCCTGCCGCCTCTGCCGCCCGCTGCGCCAGCGCGTCCCGCCGATCCGTGTGCGCCGGCGCGCGATCCAGCCGCGCCCGCCCGCGACGCCGGAGCGGCAGTACGAGCACCGCCGGCCGCACTCTTGGCCGCCGTGGTTGCCTTCGCGGACGCACCGGCAGCACGAGCGGCCCCGAGCCGACTGGCGACGGCCTTGGCGATCCCGGCTCCCAGCGCTATCCCACCACCTACCGCAAGCGCGCCCATTCCCGGTCCGCCCGCCAACGGGGCCAGACCCTGGGCTGTCTCCACCATCGCGTACGACGTCGCCGGCGCGGGATTGCCATAGGCATCGATCCACTGCGTGCCGTCCCACTCCGGCTGGTTGGCGGCCTCGTGGGCCTTGATGTTCTCGCGTTCCCGCTCGATGATCTCGTGGCCCATCCCATCGCGATACAGCGTGCCGGAGTTGGTCGCCGCGATCCGTGCCTTCGAGGCCTGGACCTGGCTGTAGGAGCCTGGCTGCGAGGTCGGGGTCCCCGCCGGCTGCGGCTGCGAGTTGGTGCCGTCGTCGTACAAGGCTCGGATCTTCGGCTCGTCCTCGCGGACCGCGTCATCGACATAGCCGACCTGCGCCGCCGCCTCGGTCTCCGCGTGCGCGATCGCAGCCTCGGCCGCCGCGTGCTTGGCCTGCTTGTCCTTCAGCGCCTGGGCGTTCGCCTCACCATCGACTCCGACCCCACTGGTCGGGAAGTCTGCCGGGTCCGGCGCCGGGCCATGCGTGGCGGGCAAGGTGGCTGCCAGCTTGGCGTACTGAGACCGGGCCGTGGACAACGTGCCCCGGAAGTGCTGCATCGCTGCGACGGCTTCCTTCAACACGTCGCTCTTGTCACTCGTCTTCTCGCCCGCCTGCTGCATACCTCGACGCGCGGCCGGTCCCGACTCAGACGCCGAGGAGAACCCGTCCTCAACCTTCTTACCGTTCTCGTGCAGTGTCTCACCCGCGCTTCGGAAGGTTCGCTCACCGGAACCCCATCTCCGAATGAGGTCGTCGAGGATTGCTTCGTCGGCGCCGTCCACGTACGCCTTGAGCCGTTCCATCCAAGGTCCGCGTACGGTCATGGTCGGTTCCTCCCGAGGACGCGTCGAGGGGCCTGCTGCCACCCCGCACAGCAAGATTCTTTAACACGTCCGCCAGGGTCGTCTAGGGAATCAGCCGACCTGCCCTACAGTTTCGACCCATGAAAGCCTCTCGGAGCATCGCCATCGCCGCCCTGGCCGCAGCGCTGGGTCTCACCCTCACCGGGTGCGGAACCAGCGAAGACCCGGACGCCAGGCCGACTTCCGAGAGCAGCGCCCCTCAGTCTTCACCCAGCCCCACCGGGCCTTCTGTGCCAGAGGGTTGGAAGGCGGCCTCGGCCGAGATCGCACAGCTTCATGTTCCACCGGCCTGGGAGCTCGACTCGTTTCGGGACCAGGCACACACGATGATCGCCCCGAAGAATGAAGTCGGGCTTTCGCCTGGATCCGGCGAAATCATGGCCGATGTTTATTCAACTGAGGGTGAGATCAAGGCTGCGCTCGACGAACTCGCAGGTCTACGCGGTAAGGCTTTGAAGAAGGACAGCAGTTTCACCACGCTGGAGAGACTGCCCAACGAGACCATCAACGGATCGCTCTTCTACCACTTCCGTGCCGAGACCGAATACACCTGGGAGGACCACTACGGCACCCTCGAGCCCGACGCAGGCATGCAGGTGACCGTCGTCTGGTCGTTCAACAAGGCCGACATCGATCGCAAGGGCGCCGAGGCACTGAGCGCACCGATCATGGCGACGTACGAGGTCCTCTGAGGCCAGCCCGTGGAGCTCTCAGATCGGCATGTTCTTGCCGATTGCCGTGCCCTTCTTGTTGAACATCACCAACGGATTGCTCAGCATCTGCAGCGCCTCGGCCATGGTCTGTGCGATCGCGGCCTGACCCTCATCGGTCGCCATGATGTCGCTCTGCGCCTTCTCGGTGGCATCGGCGTACTTGCCCAAGCCCTGCGCCGTCTCCTTCTTCGCCTTGATCAGGTTCGCATGCGCGAGCGCGACCGTCTGCGCCATCGACTGCCCCAATGCCGATCCGCCGAACACTGCGGCAGCAGGGGCGTCTCCCAGATCAAGGCTCGTCACCAGATCCTGCTCCGCCAGCAGGTTCTGGTTGGCCTCTCGCAGCTTGTCGAAGTCAGCCCTGATCTCGTCGCTGTCACCCATGATGATCCTCCCGAGGAGCACGTACGCGCGCCCATTCGGACGCTCCACATCAGTACATCACGTTTGCGAATTGCCATGTTTAGGGCGCCGAAATCGGGGTATGAGTGTGGTGACACCACACACCAAGCTCTCGGGGGCACCGCATGAACGTGCAGATCATCAGATCCGACGTGGAGAGGTCGGCCAGGTCGATCAAGTCGGCTGCTGATCAGGTGGCGAAGATCGACTTCGGCTCGCCCCTGGCGAAGATCGCGCGCGCTATGACTGGCGGGGTCTCCCCTGGGGCTGCCAACGGTCTCAAGGGCGAGTGGAAGGGTGATCAGGACAAGTGGGTCAAGGCCGCGAACGGCCACCACGCCCGGACTTTGGATGATGCCGACCGGATCGTGGAGACCGACGACACCATCGCCCACCAGGGCTCGGCACAGGTGGACGGACTCAACCAGCGCGGCCCGGCTCATCTGCCGCGACGGATGGGCGGACCGCTCTGATGGCGATCACCTACGAGCAGCTGCAGGGCTGGGAGCCGGGCGACCTGGAGGCGGCGGCTGAAGAGCTGAACGCCTCGGTACGCAAGAAGCTCAATGACCAGCAGGACGAGATGGACGCGGGCAAGGTTCCCGGATCGTGGGTCGGGGTCTCCGCGGATGCAGCGACGTTACGCCATGACAAGTTGACCGAGGGGCTCAACGACATGGCGGCCCCGGTCGCGGAGGTCATCAACGTCCTCGACCAGATTGCGCCGCAGGTCAAGTCGGCTAAGGCGGCCGCGAAGTCGGCTTATGAGGCGATCTCGGGCAAGGGCTACAAGGTCGAGGTCGCATCCAGTGCGACGGTGGCGACCTCCCCGCCGGCCAAGGCTGATGAGGACATGTCCGAGGAGGAGGCCGAGTCGATCAAGCGTCAGGTCGAGGAGTTCCAACGCGATCTTCTGGACGCCCTGCAGAAGGCCGAGCGGGCTGATGCCGACTTGGCCGCGGTGCTGACCTCGGCCACCAAGAACCAGTTCGACGGCGGCACCGGCTCGATCCAGCAGGCCGGGCTCCCGCCCGAGCTTCGCGGTCTCTCCGATGAGGAGATCGCTCAGAAGATGGTGGCTAACCCGAAGGAGTACGACGGCTATCTAGGCGCTCTCACCCCGGAGCAGCAGGCCGCTCTGGGCCAGGCGATCGGTGAGCGTGGCAACGACATCCGCAACGACACCGACGGGATCGAGACCGACCAGATCGAAGACTTCACCACCCTCCTGGACGCCTATGGCGAGGACCCGGAGGTCTCGACCGGTTTCCTCAACGAGGTCGGCCCGAAGGGTTTGCTCGAACTCAACGCACGGGCGGCCCTCGAAGGCGACGGCGAGGGCGATGAGGCGTACGCGACTGCGATGCGTGACCTGCAGCAGGGACTCGGTGCGACCCTGGCGGCCGGCACCCACAACATCGGTAACCACGACCCGGGCAGCCTGAGCCATGTCTCCGATGACTGGCAACAAGACCTCCTCACCGCCGGTAAGAAGGAGATCGAGCTCGGCGACGGCGCCACCATCCGCGGGTTCCAGGCACTTGCCCCGCTGCTCTCGGAAGGGAAGGCGTACGACCCGGAGTTCCTCTCCTCAACAGGCGAGGCGATGCTCGACTACGAGCGGATCTGGGACTGGGAGGAAGACCGCGGCGGCCCGTGGCGCTCGGGAGGTTTCGGCAGCACCGCGCGCCTCGACTACACCGACGGCTGGGGCCCCAAGGACACCCTCGGACGCGACCCGATCACCGGCCTGCTGCGCGGCCTGGAGGACAACCCGGAGGCCTCCCGGCAGTTCTTCTCCGACTCGGCCACCGACAAGGATGGCAAGGGCACCAACCTCGACTACCTCCTCTACGAACGCGAGGACGAGAACCGCTGGATCCCTGACGGCGAGAACCCCAGCCACAAGTCGCCGCTGACCGGCCTCGAGAGTCTCGGCGGCGCTCTCGAAGCCGCAACCATCGGCGAAGGCGCTGATCAACGCTCGGTCAGCATCGTCGAAGACCTCGTCAACAGCAGCTACGACCGCTTCGACGGTTCCGACGACAAGTTCTCGACCACCGACTTCGTCCCGAAGGAACTGCGCGAGGACTTCGCAAACATCACCAGCCGATACATGGGGTCGGTGCATCACGAACTCGGGGTCAACCCAGGTGGAGGGGACACCACAGATGGCTACGTCTTCGACGATGCCCGCTTCAACACTTCCGGCGAGCCAGGCGATGCCAGTCGCTCCGCCCGCTTCTGGTTGGCCGAGTTGGCGAAGGACGACGTCGGGCGAGAGCAGATGAGGGTGGCGTCCAACTCTTGGATGGCCGACCAGCTCAGCCGAAGCCTCGACGGTATCGGCGACCCAAGCGAGGTTCGAGACGAGCTCGTGCCGGCCGTGACTGCAAACTACAACGCGCTTGGAGCCATCGATTTCGGCGCGTCCGCGGCTGTTGCAGAGGAGTCACTCTCGGCAGATGAGCGACACAACGCGCGGGTAGATCTCGGCGTCAATGCTGTCTCCAAGGCGCTGGGTGCGACCCCCGTCGGCTCGAACCCAGCAGGTGGTTTCCTCCTTGATCAACTGCTGGGAGACATCGGGAAAGGCCTCCACGAGGACAGCACCGGGCAGATCAACAGCGAGGTCGGCGATCTGTTCTCCGACAGCGAGGTCACGGTCAAGCAACTGGTCCGCGACGCGTACTGGCATAACCTTCCGCGGGACGCCTATCCGGATGGAATGGGCCCAACGACCAACTTGAATGACCTCAGCGATGGTCAGGCTGATGCCTACCGAGCCTGGCTGGACGACAGTCCTTGGGGCGAAAAGCTCGCAACAGAACTCGCTGCCATCTCAACGAACCATGAGGGAAGTCTGGACCGGGCCCGACAGGAACTGGAGCACATCAGGTGAAACCTGGGGAGCAGAAGACGATTCTCGGCTGCATGGTCTGCGTGGTGCTTGGGGCGCTGCTGACGGGCTGCTCAAGCGAGCCTGACGAGCCGGGTTTCGTCAAGCAAAGCGAGATAGCTGGTGATCTCACTACTATCGGTGACTTCAAACCGGAGGCGGGTCCACCTTGCGACCTCGAGTCTGCGACCGTCCTGCGCGACCGCAAGGCCAGCGACTTCAAGGCTTGGACTCGTGTAGTTGATGGACACGAGGAAGAAGTCGTTGTCGGGATATGGAGGGTTGAGGAGGCAGCTGCAGACGATGCGTTCGACGAGTTCCAGACTCAGCTGGGTTCCTGCGAGACATCATCGGCCGGTCGCGCCGCGAACATCACTCCCATCGCCACGGATGGCGATCGGTCTGTCGGATTCACCGCGGAGAGCAGCGACCCCGAGACCTACTCGATCGCGCGAGCATACGCGTGGGCGCAAGCGCATGAGGGGACTGACGATGGTCACCGCGGGGAGCCTTTGGACTATGGGTACATAGCCACCGTGTGGCTCGAGCGCACGGACGGAAGCACAGTTTCGAGCGACCTGAAGGCGATTATGAGCGCTCAACTCAGCGAGACCCCCGGGTATTGAGCAGGTGTGGAGTCCAGGTGAAACGAACCGATCTGCCGCCAGCCTCTAGAGCCACGGGTGTCGTGCTGGCCGTAGAGGGCGTCCGGGGCGGCACTCAGATGCACGAACGGATCACAGCACCCAGGTGACGGTAAAGATGGACTGAAGGGCAATCCGATTCGCCTCGGTGACCGAAGACCGGGTGACAGCGCCTCTCTGCGCCGATCGCCCACTTCGACACCGAGGAGCCTGATGAGCAGTCCCGACCACGAACGCCGTCGGGTGGCGGTGGTGGGCAGCGGTATGCCGGCCTGACCGCGGCCTATGTCGCCTCCGGCGACAGCACGAACGAGGCCCCGACCGGCGGGGGAACCGGTCAGGGCCTCGGGCTCTGAGACGGCGGGTGATCAGCCGCCGTGCTGTTCGATGATCTGGGCGATCTCGGTGAAGCCGCGGTTGCGGGCGTGCTCGAGCGGGGTCATGCCGTCGCGGTCGGCGATACCCGGATCGGCGCCGTTCTCGAGCAGGCTGCGGACGACCCGCTGCCACCGGCCGGAGCCCTCGCCGAGGATCACCGCCTCGAGGAGGGCGGTCCAGCCGAGGTCGTTGACGTGGTCGATGTCGATCGCGGTGCGAGCGACCCGCTCCACGTAGTCCGCGTGGCCGCGCTCGCTGGCCGGGATGATCGAGAGGCCGCCGTAGCGGTTGCGTACGGTTAGGTCCGGGTCGACGCTGAGCAGCAGCTCCGCCATCGGGACGCTCCCGGTGACACCGGTGACCAGCCAGGGCGTGTCGTGCTGGCCGTCGAGGGCATCGGGATCGGCGCCCAGGTGCACCAGCAGCCGGGCCGTCTCGAGGTGGTCGTCGGTGACCGCGAGCAGCAGCGGCGTACGCCGGTTGGTGTCCCTGGTCTCGAGGTCGGCGCCGCCACGGAGCGCTGCCGCAGCCGAGTCCGTGTCGCCCGACGACGCGGCCCGCAGGAGCTGCCGGTCACCGTCGGAGACCTCGGCAGAGGCCATACGCAGCGTCGAGACGATTGCGTCGAAACCGCGCTCCTCGGCGTGCTCCAGGGCGGTCTTCCCGTCCCGGCCGGCCTCGATCGAGATGTCCACGCCGGCCGCGACGAGTACCCGCACGGTGTCGGCCGCGTCCGGGCCGTCGTCACCCAGGACGACCGCCTCGTGCAGGGCGGTCCAGCCCAGGTTGTTGACGTGGTCGAGGTCGATCCCGGCCTGCACCAGACGCCCCACGATGTCGGCGTGGCCACGCTCGGCGGCGCGGATCAGCGCGGTGCCGTTGTAGGAGTCCTTGGCGTTGACCTTCGCGCCGTTGCGGAGGGTCAGGTCGAGCAGGTCGACGTAGCCGTCGCTCGCGGCGATCAGGTAGGCGCTCTGCTGGGTGTCGTCTTCGTAGTTCACGTCCGCCCCGGCCTGGACCAGCTGACGGGCACGGGCCACGTCGTTGTCCCAGGCGACCTTGATCAGCTCCTCGTTCATGCGCTGTCGCTCCTCGGGGTCGGGGGTGTCCCGCGCCGGCTCGGTGCCGGCGGAGGACGCGGACGATGTGGACGGAGAAGGGGACGGCTTGGCCGCCTCCTCCGGCGCTGCGGCGCAGCCTGCCAGAAGCACGGCCAGCACCGCGGACGCCGTGACGGAGGCCGCCACCGACTGCCGTAGCGGAGTGGTGGTCATCGCGGCATCCGGGCGGTGACGATCTCGTACGGCCCCTGCGCGGTCTGCTCGTCGAAGTGGCTGTCGACGAGCAGCAGCCGACCGTCGAGCAGCTTGCCGGTCGTGAAGACCCGGTCCGAGTCGGTGGCGCGCGACGAGACCAGCTCCGCGGAGGTCGCCGACGGGTTCAGCTCGAGGTGCACGAGCTGCTTGTCGAAGTTGCGGACCACGGCGAGGTCGCGGCCCTGGGCGATCAGGCCGTCGGCGTTGCGCAGGTCCGCGCCGTCGGTGTCGACCTCGCTGACATCACCGGTGGCGACGGAGAAGCGCCACAGCTGCCCGGTGGTGCCCTGGGCGACGACGAAGGCGGAGCGGTCCTGGCTCAGCACGATGCCGCCGAGGTTGAAGCCCTGCTGCGGGGTGATCAGGTCGCTGCCGTCGGCCCACTCGGTGGCCTGCCAGCCGTCGGCACCCTCG
>JALZDD010000185.1 GCA_030862715.1 Actinomycetota bacterium
CGTACGCCCTCGGCGATGCCGTTCATGCCGTGCAGGTAGGCCTCGCCGAGCTGGCCGCCATGGGTGTTTACGGGCAGTCGTCCGCCGAGCTCGATGGCCCCGTCGCGTACGAAGTCCTTGGCCTCTCCCCTGCCGCAGAAGCCGAGCTCCTCGAGCTGCATGAGTACGTAGGGGGTGAAGTGGTCGTAGAGCACCGCGGTGTCGATGTCGGCCGGGGTGAGGCCGGACTGGCGCCACAGATCCTTGGCGACCACGCCCATCTCCGGGATGCCGATCTCGTCGCGGTAGTAGGAGGTCATCACGTACTGGTCGGCAGCGCTGCCCTGGGCGGCAGCGGCGATGGTGACCGGCGGGTTGGGCAGGTCGCGAGCCCGCTCGGCGCTGGTGACGACGATCGCGACGGCGCCGTCCGACTCCTGGCAGCAGTCGAGCAGGTGAAGCGGGTCGGCGATCATCTGGGAGGCCTGGTGGTCCTCGAGCGTGATCGGCTTCTGGTAGAAGAACGCGGCGGGGTTGGTCGCGGCGTGGCGCCGGTCGGCGACGGCGACGGCACCGAAGTCCGCGCTGGTCACGCCGTAGTCGTGCATGTAGCGGCGCGCCTGCATCGCCACGGTCGCCGCGGGCGTGCTGAGACCGAGCGGGTAGGTCCAGGCGTTGTCGATGCCGTTGGTGTTGACCTGCTGGGCGGCCCAGGGCTGCACCTGGCCGAACCGCTGGCCCGAGCGCTCGTTGAAGCCGCGGTAGGCGACCACCACGTCGGCGAGACCTGTCGCGACCGCCATCGCGGCCTGCTGGATCGTCGCGCACGCCGCGCCGCCGCCGTAGTTGATCCGCGAGAAGAATCTCAGGTCGCCGAGCCCGAGCTCGCGGGCCAGCGCGATCTCGGAGCTGGTGTCCATGGTGAACGTGGTCAGCCCGTCGACGTCCTCCGGGGCGAGTCCGGCGTCCTTCAGGGCGGCCCTGGTCGCCTCGACGGAGAGCTGGAGCTCGGACCGTCCTGACTCCTTGGAGAACTCGGTGGCGCCGATGCCGACGATCGCTGCCTTGCCGCTCAAGCTCATGCCGCGACCCTGACCGTTCCGGTCACGTGCGCCCCGAGCGAGACTGCGCCGGTGACGGCGATCGTGGCGATCCCGTCGGTGACGTCGGTGACCTGACCCGAGAACGACAGCGTGTCGTAGGGGTAGGCCGGGGCGCCCAGCCGGATCGAGATGCCCTTGATCTGAACGTCGGTGCCCGCCCAGTCGGTGACGTATCGCTCGCACAGCGCCGTCGAGGTCAGGATGTTCATGAAGATGTCCTTCGAGCCGGCCGCCTGGGCACGGTCTCGGTCGTGGTGCACGTCTTGGAAGTCCCGCGTCGCGATCGCGGTCGAGACGACCAGCGTCGGGGTGATCGGGAGCTCCCAGACCGGAATCTCGTCGCCAGCCTTCATCACGGCCTCCTCCAGATCGGGAGCGTCAGCTCCTCATCGATGACGTTCCAGTCGACGACCAGGCGCTCGCCGATCTCCAGGCCGTCCTCACCGTCGGGCGGCACGCCGGTCACCTCAGCCACCATGCGTACGCCCTCGGGCAGGTCGAGCAGCGCCACGACCAGTGGGAGCTCCTTGCCGGGCAGCTTCGGTGCGTGGACGACGGTGAACGAGTAGACGGTGCCCTCGCCCCGCGCGACGACATGCCCGCGGTCATAGGCGTCGCAGCTCAGGCAGGCCGGTCCAGGTGGGTGCCGCAGAGTGCCGCAGGCGTTGCAGCTCTGGATGCGGAGCTCCTGCTTGGCGGTGCCTTCGAAGAAGTACGCGTTGTCCCGGCCGATCACCGGCCGCACCGGGCCGCTCATGCCGTCACCTCGGGGATGAACTTGAGGACGCGGAACAGCATGGTCGCGACCCGCTCGTCTCCTACGTACCAGGTGCTCCTCGAGGTCACGAAGTAGCCGACGCCCATCCCGGTGCTCTTCGGGCCCACGACGGATTCGAGCGCCGTGGTGACGCGGACCTGCTCGCCGACGCGGAGGTAGCGGTCGTAGCTCTGCTCGGAGTTGGTGCCGAGGACGCCGTTGAAGCCTGCGTCGGTGAGGACGTTCATGATCGCGTGGAGAGGGTCGCGTTCGGGGCGCTTCCCGCTCTGGCCGTACATCGTCCACACCTGCGCCATCGAGGGCGGCGCCTCGCCCTGGTGGAACCGCTCGGACTCCAGGCCCATCGCCTCGAGCCAGTTGTTGATCGTCGGCTGGTTGACCAGGTCGCGGGCGTCACGCTCGGCGGCCTCACCCCACGCCTTGATCTCCTCGGCGGCGGCCATGATCTTCTCGTGGACGGCCTCGTCCACCAGCGTCTGTGCCGTGCTCATCGCGGCACCCTCGGCATCCCGAGGCCGAACATCGCGATCAGCTCGCGCTGGACCTCCTGTACGCCGCCGCCAAAGGTGAGCACGAGGTTCCGCTTCGCCTGGGCGTCGAGGTAGTCGAGCAGGCTCTTCGTGACCGGATCCCCGGGGTCACCATGACGATGAACGAGTGCGATCAGGTCGGCGAGCAGGTGCTGGACCTGGTCGGCGGCGAAGACCTTCGACGAGGACGCGTCCGCGACCTCGATCTCCCCCGCCTCCGCGGCCTTGGCGACCGCCCAGTTGAGCAG
>JALZDD010000197.1 GCA_030862715.1 Actinomycetota bacterium
GGCCAGCACTGCGGTGGCTGTGCGGGCCTCGACCTGCACTCGGTCCAGCCCTTGCGAACCGGCTCTCCCCGTTTGGGCGCCTCACCCGGCGAATCAGGGTGCCGCCGGCCCGCGAGCGATGAGGAGGCCGGCGAGGCTCATCATCACGGCGCCGAGCACGGCGGCGCCGGCGAACATCACGAAGCCGAGGTCGGCGCGGCCCGCGGCCAGCAGCAGCCCGCCGGCCATCGGGCCGAAGACGGCACCGAAGCGGCCTATGCCGGAGACCCAACCCAGGGCGGTGGCTCGGTCGGCGTCGGTGTGGTGGGTGCCTACGGTGGCGTAGACCATCGTCTGGCCGCTGAAGAGCAGCAGGCCGGCGAAGAAGACGATGGCGTAGACGGCGAGGAGGGGGAGGGCTACGCCCATCAGGTAGACGAAGACGGCCGTGAGACCAAACCAGATCACCACGATCCGGCGGGCTCCGAATCGGTCGGCTAGGCGGCCGGCCATCAGCATGCCGATGACGCCGCCGACGTTGAGCACGGAGCTGAAGACGAGGGAGTCGCCGGTCTCGTAGCCGAGATCGCCCATGATCTTGGGCAGCCACTGGCCGACGCCGTAGACCAGCATCAGGCCGAAGAACGACGTCAGCCAGAACAGCAGGGTGATCGCCCACTGGCGGCCTCGGAAGAGCGCCTTGAGACTCTCGGTCCTGCTCGCGCCGGCCGGGCGCGGTTCGGCGGGCTCCAAGCCGAAGCGTGCCGAGACCGCGTCGGCCTCCGCCCGACGGCCCAGGGTGACCAGCGTGGCCGGCGGCTCGGGCAGGAACTTGATCGCCAGCGGCAGCAGGAGGAGCGCGGGTGCGGCGGCGACGATGAAGACCGACTGCCAGCCGAAGGAGTCGATCAGCCCGAGGGCGAGCAGCGGCGCAACGACGCCGCCGGTCTGATGGGCGGTCATGATGATGCCTGTGGCGAGCGCCTTGCGGGCGCCGGTGGTGAACTCCATGCCGTACGAGATCGCGATCGGAAGCAGTGCGCCGAGGCCGAAACCGCAGGCCAGGCGGCAGAATCCGAACGTCGTTGCGGTGGCCGAGAGGCCGCAGCCGAGGGTCGCCAGCGCGAAGATCGAGATGGAGATGATTACGGTCGACTTGCGCCCGATCCAATTGGAGACGGTGCCGGAGAGGATGGTGCCGATGAGCATGCCGAAGGTCGTGTAGGAGCCGATGGCGCCCGCCGTCGCTTCGGTGAGGCCGAGGTGGCCGTTGCCGATCATGTCGGGCAGCACGGCGCCGTAGATGAACGTGTCGACGCCGTCGAGGAAGACGAGGAACCAGCACATCGCGATGACGGCGATGCGACGGCGCGAGGCCTGCTGGGCAGAGGGGCCCGAGAGGTTCTGGGCGGGGCTCGTGGTGGTGGCCACTGCTGCCCCCTTTCTCTGATGTGGTGGGGGATGAGGTCAGTCGACGGGAACGTCGACGACCGGGGTGCCGTGGGTGTGGAAGGACGAGATCGTCTTCAGCCCCCACGCCTGGCCCTTGGCCCGCTCGGCCTCCGTCCAGGTGACCAGCGGCCAGTCGGGGGCGAGCACGAGACGGGTCAGCGGGTTGCACAGCTCGATCCGGTTGCCGCCGGGCTCGTAGACGTAGAGGAAGAAGGTCTGCTGGATCGCGTGCTTGTGCGGTCCGGTCTCGATGAACACGCCGGTGTCCAGCGCGAGGTCGGCCGCGCGCAGGATGTCCTCGCGGCTGTCGGTGGCGAACGCGAGGTGGTGGAGCCGACCGTTCGATCCGGTCCAGTCCTCGGTGTAGACGAGGTCGTAGGACTTCTGCGTGAACGTGGACCAGCGACCACCGATGTGGCCGTCGTCGAGCCGGATCTGCTCGGTCGGCCGCGCACCGAGGGCGTCGACGAGGAAGTCGCTGGTGGTCTCGACGTCCTGGGCGAGGTAGTTGATGTGGTCCAGCCGCCTGACCGCGACACCGCGGCCGGGCTGGGCCTGGGGCTGGTTCTTGAGCCCGGGGCGATGCTCCTCGGTGGGCGCCTCCCAGTACTCGGTCTCGTAGTAGAGCGCGAGCTCGTGACCGTCGGGGTCCTGGGTCACCCACAGCGGTCCGACGCCCGGTTCGTCCTCCCTCCACTCGCCGGTGGCGCCGGTGGCCCGGACCGCCGCGATCCGGCGCTCGAGCGCCTCGGGGGAGGAGCAGCGCAGGGCCGTACGTCCGATGCCGGGCTCGTCGCGCTTGGTGACGACGACGCTGTGGTGCTCGTAGTCGTCCCAGGTGCGCAGGTAGGTGTTGTCGCCGTCCTGGCCCGAGACGGTCAGGCTGAGGAAGTCGGTGAAGAACTCGACCGTCGCCTCGGGCGTCGGGGTGAAGAGCTGGGCGTGACCGATGTGCGCCACGTCGCCCAGCGGCGGGCGGGTGGGGGTGTCGGCGACCATCTTCTTGAGCGTGGTCAGGCTCTCGGGAACGGGGTTGGGCATGATCGGTCCTTCGGTTACGCCGCGGGGGCGGCGGTAGCTGCTGCGGCCTCGGCGGCCAGGCGGGCCTTGCGGGTGGCCGGTCCGAAGATCGCCAGGGCGAGCGCCCCGACCACCCAGGTGCCGGCGATGAAGTAGAAGACGGCCTGGTAGCCCAGTCCGCTGTAGAGACCGGCGATGATGAGCGGGCCGGCGGCGTTGGAGAGCCGGCCGAGACCGTAGGAGAGCGAGGTGCCGAGCGAGCGGCCCCTGGTGTCGTAGAGCTCGGGGGAGTAGGCGTAGGCCAGGGCGGTGTAGCCGCGCTCGAACAGGTTCACCAGGAACCCGAAGGCGACGATCAGCAGCGGCGTGAAGGTGAGTCCATAGAGTAGACCCGAGCCGGCGATGATCAGGCCGAAGACGACCAGGCACCACTTGCGCTCGTAGCGGTCGGTGACCAGCGAGGCCAGGAAGGAGCCGAGCGGGGCGCCGATGGTGGTCAGCGCGACGTAGAAGATCGAGTCCTCGACGCTGACGCCCTCGGCCGCGAGCAGGGTGGGAGCCCAGGAGGAGAATCCGAAGAAGCCGATCGTCTGGGAGATCCACAGCACCGAGAGCAGGATCGTCGGGTAGAGGAACCGCTTGTCCTTCAGCATCGCCAGCCCGGGCCGGGTGGCAGGGCCGGCGTCGAGCGGCGGCAGCGCCTCGGGGAGCGGGCCGTGCTCGGTGATCGCGTCGCGTTCCAGGCCGGCCAGGATCTCCTCGGCCTCCGCGTGGCGCCCTCGCGACTCCAGCCACTGCGGCGACTCCACCAGGCGGCGTACGAAGAAGAGGAAGAGGACACCGAGTGCGCCCCACAGGTAGACCAGGCGCCAGGTCCAGTCGGTGATCGGGACCACCGCGGAGGCGATCAAGTTGGTCGCGGGGGTGCCGCAGATGCCGATCATGATGACGTACGCCTGGAACTTGCCGCGCTTGGCGCGGGGGAAGAGCTCGTTCATGTAGACCACGGCGACCACGGTCATCGCGGAGAGTCCGGCGCTGGTCATCACCCGGAAGAAGCCCATCGAGACGATGTCCCAGGCGAAGACGCTGGCGAAGGACCAGATCGAGAACCAGATGGTGGTCGCCACGAGCGTACGTTTCCGGCCGAGCCGGTCGGCCAGGCCGCCGGCCACCACGGACCCGATGAACATGCCGACGAACGAGAGGGAGGTGACGTACGCGATGTGGTTGATCGTCACGCCCCACTGTTCGCGCATCACCGGAGCCGTCGTGGCGAAGGTGTTGATGTCGGCGAACTCGAAGAAGTAGGCGAACGCGAGCGCGACCGTGGCGAGCTTGTGGAACCTGGATATCGGCAGCCGGTCGAGCCGGTTGGCCGCGTTGGTGGAGGTGAGGTCAGGCACTGTGCTCTCCTTCGGGCCAATACAGGCGCATGGGGTTGTCCACGAGCAGCGCCTGCTGGAGCTCGGGTGTGGGGGCGATGTGCGGGATGTGGTCGACCAGCAGACCGTCGTCGGGCATGTGGTCCTTCATGTTCGGGTGGGGCCAGTCGGTGCCCCACAGGACGCGGTCCGGGAAGCGCTCGACGACCTTGCGGGCGAACGGGACGACGTCCCGGTAGGCCCGTCGCTGACCGTCCAGGGCCGGCGGTCCGGTCACGGTGAGACGCTCGGGGCAGGAGACCTTGACCCAGACGTCGCCTGCCGCGACGAAGTCGAGGAACTCGGTGAACTCGGGCCCGTCGGGGTCCTTGGAGACGTCGGGTCGGCCCATGTGGTCGACCACGAGAGGTACCGGCAGGCTCGCGAAGAAGTCCTTCAGGTCGGGAAGGTCGGCGGCCTCGAAGTAGATCACCACGTGCCAGCCGAGCGGGGCGATCCGGGCCGCGATCTTCTCCAGCGTCTCGGTCGGGGTGACGTCGACGAGGCGCTTGACGAAGTTGAACCGTACGCCGCGCGCCCCAGCCTCGTGGAGGCTTGCAAGCTCCTCGTCGGTGACGTCCGCGCGGACCGTCGCGACCCCTCGGGCGCGCCCGTCGGAGTGTTCGAGCGCGTCGACGAGGGCGCTGTTGTCGGCGCCGTGGCAGGTGGCCTGGACGAGGACGTTGCGGGCCAGGCCGAGGTGGTCGCGGAGCTCGAAGAGCTGGTCTTTGGAGGCGTCGACCGGGGTGTACTTCCGCTCGGGCGCGAACGGGAACTCGGCGGACGGGCCGAAGACGTGGCAGTGCGCGTCGACGGCGCCCTCGGGGAGCTTGAAGGTGGGCTTGGTTGGTCCTTCGAACCAGTGCAGCCAGCCGGGGGTGACCGTGACCATCGGATCAGTCCTTGTAGGTGAGGCCGAGCTCGGAGAGCTTTGGGCGCATGTCGTAGATGTCGAGGCCGAGCTCGCCGGCCTCGAACCGGGTGCGCTTGCCGGCCTCCGCGTCCTCGCGCTTGCGGGAGGCCTCGGCGACCTCGGCTGCGCGGGCGGCCGGGACGACGACCACGCCGTCGGCATCGGCGACGACGACGTCGCCGGGGTTGACCAGTGCGTTCGCGACGTTGATCGGGACGTTGACCGAGCCGAGGGTGGCCTTGACGGTGCCCTTGGCGTTGATCGCGCGGGAGAAGACCGGGAAGTCCATCTCGCGCAGCTCGTCGACGTCGCGGCAACCGCCGTCGATGACCAGGCCGCGGGCGCCGCGGCTGCGGAGCGAGGTGGCGAGCAGCTCGCCGAAGAAGCCGTCCTCGGACTCGGTCACGCAGCCGGCCACGACGACGTCGCCCTCCTGGACCTGCTCGGCGGCGACGTGCATCATCCAGTTGTCGCCGGGCTGGAGCAGCACGGTGACGGCGGTGCCGCAGAGCTTTGCGCCCTGGTAGATCGGACGGATATAGGGGCGCATCAGTCCGAGCCGGCCCATCGCCTCGTGGATGGTCGCGACGCCGAACTGCGACAGCGCTGCTACGGCGGCCGGGTCGGCGCGGTCGATCTTGGTGTGAACTACTCCGAGCTCGTGCACGTGGTCTCCTTGGGGTCTTCGGGGGCGCAGTCTGGGGGCTCAGCGGCCCTGGTTGGTCAGCCGCTTGTCCAGGCGCGGGTAGACGCGGCGGGCGTTGGTCTCGGTCAGGGCGGCGACCTCGGCCTCGGTGAGGCCGTTGCGGGCGGCGTACGTCTCGACGTAGCGGCGGGTGTCGTCGAAGTGGTGGCCGGTGTCCGGGTCGATGCCGCGTACGGCGCCGATCATCTCCGAGGCGAACAGCACGCTGCTGTGCGGTATCACGTCGAGGAGAAGGTCGATGCCGGGCTGGTGATAGACGCAGGTGTCGAAGAAGACGTTCTTCATCAGCGTCTGGGTCGGGTCGGGGCGGCCGAGGGCCTGGGCGAGACCGCGGAAGCGACCCCAGTGGTAGGGGACCGCGCCGCCGCCGTGCGGGATCACGAGCCGCAGGTCGGGGAAGTCGGCGAAGAGGTCGCCGGTCAGCAGCTGCATGAACGCGGTCGTGTCGGCGTTGAGGTAGTGCGAGCCGGTGGTGTGGAAGGCCGGGTTGCAGCTGGTGGAAACGTGGATCATCGCCGGTACGTCGAGCTCGGAGAGCTTCTCCCACACCGGATACCAGGACTTGTCGGTCAGGGGAGGGGAGGTCCAGTGGCCCCCGGAAGGGTCGGGGTTGACGTTGACCGCGACCGCGCCGAGCTCGTTGACAGCCCGCTCCAGCTCGGCGACCGTGGTGACCGGGTCGACCCCGGGCGACTGCGGGAGCATCGCGCCGGCAGCGAACCGGGTCGGGTAGAGCTCCGCGACCCGGGCGCACAGGTCGTTGCAGATCCGCGCCCACGCGGTCGAGGTCTCCAGGTCGCCGATGTGGTGGGCCATGAACGAGGCCCGCGGGGAGAAGACGGTCAGGTCGATGCCACGCTCGTCCATCTGACGAAGCTGGTTGGCCTCGATGGTCTCGCGGATCTGGTCGTCGGAGATCTCCGGCCCCGCCGGGTCCGGGGCGGCGCCCGGGTCGGTCAGCGCCGCGACCTGGGCGTCGCGCCACTCGCCCAGGGGCGCGGGCGCGGTCGTGTAGTGGCCATGGATGTCGATGATCATGCGGAGGCTTTCTCGGTCGGGGCGGCAACGGAATGCGGGACCATGGCCTGCCCGGCCATGATCAGGCGAGCCGTACGCAGCAGGGCGGATCGGGTCACGGAGGTGGGGTCGTCGGGGTCCAGACCCAGGGTCACGCTGAACTCGCCGCTGGGGTGCTCGACGCTCACGGTGGCCTCGGGGCCGTCCGCGGTCGTGGCTACCGGAGGCG
>JALZDD010000207.1 GCA_030862715.1 Actinomycetota bacterium
CGCGTCTCGGACCAGTCCCGCCGTCCACTGCCGACGGCGCCGTCCGATGAAGATCTCGCCGCTGAGGAGACCCAGATCGTCAAGCTCGACAAAGGGGCGATGAACAAGTGAACCGCCCCATCCGCACACTCAGCGTCGGCTGCCTGATCCTGTTCGTGGCGCTGATGCTGAACGTGACGTACGTCCAGTTCTTCAAGGCCAGCTGGTACAACAACCGAGCCGACAACCGACGGGTCACCGAGGAGGCCTACTCGCAGCAGCGTGGCGACATCCTGGTCGGCAAGAGGGCGATCGCCACCAGCAAGCCGAGCGACGACACCTTCGAGTGGCAGCGCACCTATCCCGGCGGCAAGAAGTACGCCCCGATCACGGGTTTCATGTCTTTCTCCTACGGCCAGACCGGGATCGAGAGGTCCCAGGACTCGGTGCTGTCGGGCAAGGACAACAAGCTCTTCACCAACCGTCTGGTCGACCTGGTCACCAACTCCGAGCCGGCCGGCGGCAACGTCGAGCTCACCATCGACCCGAAGGTCCAGGACGCTGCGTACGAGGGCCTGACCGCGCTCGGCGAGGATGTCCAGGCCGCGGCGGTTGCGATCGACCCGAAGACGGGAGAGATCCTGGCGATGGCCTCCACCCCGACCTACAACCCGGACCGGGTGGCGACCAACGACCAGAGCGCCGCGCAGAAGTCCTACAACCAGCTCTCCAAGGACGACAACGAGCCGCTGCTCAACCGCTCCATCCAGACGGCGCTGCCGCCGGGATCGACCTTCAAGCTGGTCACCGCCGCGGCCGCGATCGAGAACCTTGGCATGGACGGCGACAGCAAGGTCTACGGCGGCGCCTCGCTCGACCTGCCCGGGACCGACACCGACCTGCCCAACCTCAACGGCTCCAGCTGCGGCGGCGAGCAGATCACCCTCACCCGCGCTCTCGAGGTCTCCTGCAACACCGCGTTCGGTTCACTCGGGATGGAGCTCTCCGACGAGGAGATGCAGGAGCAGGCCGAGGGGTTCGGCTTCGGCCAGGACTACCTCGACGACATCGGCCCGCTGGCCAAGAGCCAGTACCCGGCCAACGACGGCAAGGCCGAGCAGGCCCGTGCCGCGATCGGTCAGCAGAGCGTGATCGCGACCCCGCTGCAGATGGCGATGGTCTCGGCAGGCATCGCCAACGGGGGCGAGGTCATGAAGCCCTACCTCGTCGACCGGGTCACCTCCTCTTCCCTCGACGTCATCGACCAGGGCAACCCGACCCCGATCGACAACCAGCCTGCGGTCTCGCAGGACACCGCCGAGATCCTGACCCAGATGATGGTCAGCACCGTCGACAACGGCACCGCCGAGGCGGCGGCCATCGACGGCGTGAGCGTCGCCGGCAAGACCGGCACCGCACAGACCACGCCCGACAAGCCGCCGTACGCCTGGTTCACCTCGTTCGCCCCGGCGGAGAACCCGTCCATCGCGGTCGCCGTGATGGTCCAGAAGAGCGGCACCGAACGCAGCGAAATCGCCGGCGGACGGCTGGGCGGCCCAATCGCGAAGGCCATGATGGAGGCAGCGATCTCATGAGTCGTTACGTATTCCACGAGCTCATCGGCACCGGCGGGATGGGCGAGGTGTGGCGAGCGACCGACACGACGCTCAACCGCGAGGTCGCGATCAAGCTCCTCAAGCCCGAGCACGCCGAGGACCCGATCGGCCGCTCCCGTTTCGAGTCCGAGGCGAAGCATGCCGCGGCGCTCCACCACCCGAACGTGGTGGCCGTCTACGACGTCGGCGAGATGCCGACCGCCTCCGGCCTGATGCGGCCGTTCCTGGTGATGGAGCTCGTCGACCACAAGCCGCTCTCCGAGCTCATCCGTGACGGGCGGCCCCTGGCCCCCGAGGTCGTACGCGACCTCCTCGGTCAGGCCGGCGACGCGCTGGCCGCCGCCCACCGGGCCGGCATCGTGCACCGTGACGTGAAGCCCGCCAACCTGCTGATCACCCCGCAGCGCAAGGTGAAGGTCACCGACTTCGGCATCGCCCGAGCGCAGGCATCGACCGGCATCACCGGCACCGGCCAGGTGATGGGCACACCTCAATACCTCAGCCCCGAGCAGGCGCGTGGCGAGAAGGCCACTCCGGCCTCCGACGTCTACTCCCTCGGCGTGGTCGCCTTCGAGTGCCTGGCCGGCTACCGGCCGTTCCAGAAGGAGACCCCGGTCGCGACCGCGATCGCCCACCTGCACGACCCGGTCCCACCGCTGC
>JALZDD010000248.1 GCA_030862715.1 Actinomycetota bacterium
TCGTCAGCACCGGGCTCGCCCCGCTCGCCGACCCCGAGCAGCTCGCCCGGATCACCCGGACCTACGACGAGCTCTCGGCGACGTACCAGGAGAGGAAGGGTGGCGGCGCGATCGCCCACCCCTGACCCAGAGCCTGTTCAGTCGCCGCTGCGCCAGCGCAGCAACCCGGCCGCGGCGGAGAGCACCGCTACGGCGACGCCGTAGACGTAGGTCGTGGTCGTGAGACCGATCTGCGGCGTCAGCAGCCCGGCGATGACGGCCGGGACGCCGAAGGCCAGGTAGGACACGATGAAGATCACCGCGAAGACCTCCGCCCGCTCGTGGGCCGGGAGGAGCGGCATGATCGAACGCAGGATGCCGAAGAAGGCGGTCCCGAAGCCGGAGCCCGCGACGACCACGGCGACGAGGTACGCCGCAGCCGAGCCGGTCGGGAGGGCGAGCAGGCTCAGCACCGTGCCACCGGCCAGCGCCGCCGTGCCGTAGAGCGTCGTCGCCCTGGCCGAGCGGTTCCGGAAGACGTACGCCGCGACAGCCCCCGATCCGGCGAGGGCACCGATCGCCAGCCCCTGGAGGACGTGGCTGGTGGCACCCAGCTCGGTGCGTACGATCGCGGCGCCGAGGGAGAGGAACAGCCCACCGGTCGCCCAGCCCGCGAAGATCGCCGGGGCGCTGCGGGCGAGCAGGCCCCTGATGGCCGGCGGCACGGCGATCCGCGGACGCAGCGAGGCGAGCAGTCCCTCGTGACGGGGCGCGGTCTCCGGGACCAGCCACACGACGGCCGCGAGGAGAAGGGAGAGCACGACGAGGGCGTCGAAGACGAGGAGCTGCGCGTCCGCCGCCACCTGCAGGACCACGCCGGCGACGATGGCGCCGATCGCGAGTCCGACCATCGGAGCGATGGCGTTGACCACTGCCGCGGAGCCCGGCCGCGAGGGCCGCTCGAAGTCGGCGATGGCGGCCGACAGGGTCGAGAGCAGCAGACCGCTCGCGATCCCCTGCAGGATCCGCGCCTCGAAGAGGACCGCGGCGGCATCGGCGCCCTGGAAGAGCGCGAAGCTGGCGGCCAGCAGCAGGAACCCGACGGTCACCACCGGGCGCCGGCCGACGTGGTCGGAGACCGAGCCGAAGACAAGCAGGGTGGCGAGCAGCGCGACGGCATAGACGGCGAAGACCGCCGTCATCACCCAGGGCTCGAGCCCGAGGCCCATCTGGAGGTCGGGATAGAAGGGCGAGGGCGCGCTGGCCCCGGCCATCATCAGCACGACCGCCACCAGGGCCACCCCAGCGCCGAGTCGCCGCCCGGCGACGGCGTCCGTCGTCGTCGCGCCCACCGTTTCTACCGACATCACCACTCCATCCATCGTTCGAATTATTTCGAACCTTTAGGGAGAGTACGTGCCTTCCCCTGACTGTGCAACTATTATCGAACCATGAGTTCTTCCCCGGAGCTGCCGCATCCTGACCGGTCGGAGCTCTCACTGACGACCGTGCTCTTCGCGCTCAGCGACCCCGAGCGCCTGGCGATCGCCCGTCAACTGGTCGACGGACCTCTCGACATGGCGGAGTGTCAGCTGAGCAACCCGGACGTACCGAAGTCGACGAAGTCACACCTGATGAAGGTGCTGCGGACGGCGGGCGTGGTCCGCAACGAGGCCAACGGTCGCGCCCGGCGCCTCTCGCTGCGCCGCGAGGATCTCGACGCGCGGTTCCCCGGTCTCCTCGACGCAGTGCTCTCCGCCGAGGACGCCAGCCCGAGGTCCTAACCTCGGCGCCAGGGCGCCGGGCGGCCGTGCAGGAACCACTCCATGTTGCGGGTGATCCACGGCAGCCCGAAGTACGTCATGAACGGCAGCGTCACGACCATCACGCCCAGCACCTTCAGCGGCAGCGCCCAGTCGGCGACGAGCGGCCCGAGCAGCCAGTTGGCGAGCAGGCTGACCGGGTAGAACATCAGGAAGATCGTGATCGTCTGCTTCCACCGCGGCGGGGCCGTCGCGACCCCGGAGACCTGCTCGACGTCGTAGGTGCTCGGCGGGTCGAACCAGCCCTCGATGCCGGTGCGCCGCTCGATCCGGGTCTCCTCCACGAACGGCTCACCCGCGCCCAGCCACCAGCCGCGCTGGCGGCTGTTGTCCCAGCTGCCCAGGGTCTCGTGGGAGTCGAAACGGTAGAGCAGGTGCCACTGGTCGGAGTCCGGTGACGGCCGCACCCAGCC
>JALZDD010000258.1 GCA_030862715.1 Actinomycetota bacterium
GGGCGCTGCGCGGCATCGTCGAGCGGCTGCACGAGGCCGCCGAGCGCGGGCTGTGGGAGTCTCCCGACCCCGAGGTCGTCGCGGCGATGCAGGAGATCTATCTCGACATCGAAGGTGACCTGGAGGAGGAATGAGTTCTTCTGGCAAGCGTCGGATCAAGATCATCGGGGTCGGCCCCGGTGACCCCGACCAGGTCACCCTGGAGGCCGTGACCGCGATGCGGTCGGTCGACTACTTCCTGGTCACCGACAAGTCGGGCACCGTCAAGCAGGGCATGCCCGACCCGCTGGTCCGGGCCCGCGAGGAGCTGCTCGACCGTCATCTCGACCAGCCTGCCCGGGTGGTCAAGGTCGCCGACGCGCCCCGGGAGCGGCGTGAGGAGTTCACCGGGACCGACGCGGAGTACCGGGCGGCGGTCGCCACCTGGCACCTCGCCCGGGTCGAGCGATATCTCGCCGTGCTGGCCGAGCACCCCGGCGACGTCGGCTTCCTCGTCTGGGGCGACCCGGCCTTCTACGACTCCACGATCCGGGTCGTCGACCAGATCGCCGAGCAGCTCGACGTCGAGGTCGACGTCATCCCCGGGATCTCCTCGGTGCAGCTGCTCGCCGCCCGTCACCGGCTCGTGCTCCACGACGTCGGGCGTCCGCTCTACGTCACCACCGGCCGCGCGGTACTCGAGGCCGTCGAGGCCGGGCACGACAACCTCGTGGTGATGCTCAACCGGGTCGTCGACCTCCCCGGGCTCGAGGACTGGCGGATCTGGTGGGGCGGCAACCTCGGCACCCGTGAGGAGGAGCTGGTCGCCGGCACGGTCGACGAGGTCGTCCCCGCGATCGAGGAGGCTCGGACGCGGCTGCGCGAGACGTCTGGCTGGGTGATGGACATCTACCTGCTGCGCGCACCCCGCCGATGAGCGGGCTGCTGGTCGCCGGCACCACCTCGGATGCGGGCAAGTCGGTCGTGACGACCGGGCTGTGCCGGGCGTTCGCCCGCCGCGGCGTCAAGGTCGCGCCCTACAAGGCCCAGAACATGTCCAACAACTCGATGGTCTGCCAGGCCCCCGACGGGACGACCGCCGAGATCGGCCGGGCGCAGTGGGTGCAGGCGCTGGCGGCGCGGGTCACCCCGGAGCCGTCGATGAACCCGGTGCTGCTCAAGCCCGGCTCCGACCGCCGCAGCCATGTGGTCCTGATGGGGCATCCCGCAGGCGAGGTGTCCTCGCACGATTGGGAGGCGGGTCGCCGGCATCTGGCGACCGCGGCCCATGCTGCGTACGACGATCTGGCCTCTCGCTTCGAGGTCATCGTCGCCGAGGGCGCGGGAAGCCCGGCCGAGATCAACCTGCGGGCCGGGGACTACGTCAACATGGGGCTGGCGCGCCATGCCGGGTTGCCGACGGTGGTCGTCGGCGACATCGACCGGGGTGGGGTGTTCGCGGCGATGTACGGCACCCTGGCCCTCCTCGAACCCGAGGACCAGGCTCTGATCAGCGGTTTTGTGGTCAACAAGTTCCGCGGCGACGCCGGGCTGCTCAAGCCCGGGCTCGACTCGCTGGAGTCGCTCACCCAGCGTCCGGTCTTCGGGGTGCTGCCCTGGGAGCCGTCGCTGTGGCTCGACTCGGAGGACGCGCTCGACCTCGCCGGCCGAAGCGGAGCCCGAGGCGATCAGAACGGACGCCGTTCGGCGGCAGGTGCCGCCCGCAAGGTCGCGGTCGTACGCCTCCCCCGCATCTCCAACTTCACCGACGTCGACGCCCTCGGCCTGGAGCCCGATCTCGATGTCGTCTTCGCCTCCTCACCGGCCGACGTCGCCGATGCCGACCTGGTCGTCCTGCCGGGCACCCGGTCCACGATCAGCGACCTGGCCTGGCTCCGCACGCGCGGCCTCGACGTGGCCCTGACCGAGCACGTACGCCGCGGCCGCCCGCTCCTCGGGATCTGCGGCGGCTTCCAGATGCTCGGCGGCGTGATCGCAGATCCTGACGGGGTCGAGGGGTCTGTCGCCGAGGTCGAGGGGCTGGGCCTGCTCGACGTACGCACCGACTTCACCCCCGCCAAGAACCTCCGTCTGCCCACCGGGTCGGCGCTCGGGGTCGAGGCGAGCGGCTACGAGATCCACCACGGTCGGATCACCCGCGGCGACGGGGTTTCGGAGTTCCTCGG
>JALZDD010000307.1 GCA_030862715.1 Actinomycetota bacterium
TCGGCTTCGGAGCCCGCTTCGGCCATGTGCTCGACTACATGGCGCGGGTCGAGCTCGAGGTCGACCGCAACGTACTCGAGATCTCCACCATGCTCCCCAACCCACCCGAGGTCGACAAGCAGTTCTACGCCGAGGTGTGGCAGCCGCAGGAGATCCAGCACGGACTGATCCTCGACCGGCTCCAGCAGATCCTCGGGCGACCGCCGGCGACCACCGACCTGGACCATGTCGGCCTCAAACTGAAGGTACTCGGCCTGCTGGCTCACCTGGAGCCGTTCCAGGATGTCTGCCGGATGCTCTACTACCTGACCGGCATGGCCACCGAGCGCTCCGCGGTGATCGCCTACAACCTGCTCCACGACGGGGTCATCGAGACCGGCGAGCACGCCGTCGCCGACACCGTCATCGCGCCGATCAAGCGCCAGGAGCCGGGCCACTACGCCTTCTACCAGCTCTCCGCCCGTGCACACTGGGCCACCCTCGCCGCCTGGCAGAGGTGGCTGGTCAGACGCATGCGCCGGATCTCCTTCGCCCCCGTCGGGGTCAACAACGTCACCCAGCTCGCCGACTTCGGCGACGTCATGGAGACCCTCGGCGTCGACCACGAAGGCCGCGACCTCGCCGCCGACGTGGCCCGGGTCGAACAGGAGCTCCTCTGGGCCCGCGACCGCGGCCTCCCCGTCCCCGACTACGTCACCCGCGCCTTCCGCGAGGCCGTCGAGGCGGCTCGAGCGCGTGCGGCTGCCTGAATGCTGACCGAGTTACCTCGGTGAACATCCCACCCCTCACCCGCGCCACTTCGACACGAGCATCTCGACCGTCGCGCCCTTGATCGCCCGGCTGCCTGGAACGGTCCCGACGACGGTGCCAGCCTTCCAGCGCGACGTGACCCGCTTGCCCACGACCGGCTTGAACCCGGCGGCCTTGAGCCGGGCGGTGGCCCGAGCGATGGAGAGCCCCTCGACCTTCGGGATCTTCACGCCCTTGCCGTTGACGACACTGGCGCCGGGACGTACGAAGTTCGCGGAGCCCAGCTTGCCGTCGATCGCCCGCATCGCGTCGGCCCACATCGGGCCGGCGACGGTGGAGCCCGACGCCGAGGCGACATAGCCGCCACGGAGGCGCTGCCCGTTGAGGGAGACCCACTTGCCCTCGTAGTTGGCGCCGGCGATCATCGACGCGGTCGCCAGCTTGGGCGTGTAGCCGTTGAACCACACCGCGCGGTTACTGTTGGTGGTCCCCGTCTTGCCGGCGGACGGCACACTCAGCGCGAGCCGCTGCCCGAACCCGCCTGGCTGCAGCACACCGCGGAGGATGTCGTTCATGGCATCGGCCGTGCCCGTACGCATCACCTGCTCGCACGAGGAGGCGTACTCCTTCATCGTCTTGCCGTCGGGGCCGACGATCTCGGTCACCGGCCGCGAGTCGCAGTGCTTGCCGCGGGCACCGAAGGTCGCGTACGCCTCGGCCATCTCCAGCGGGCTGACGTCGACCGGTCCGAGGGTGAAGGACGGCACCCGCTCGTGGGCGGGATCGGTCAGGCTGACGCCCATCTTCTTCGCGAGGGTGTAGGGGGCGCAGACGCCGGTGAACTGCTCGAGCCGGACGTAGAAGGTGTTCACCGACTCGCGGGTGCCGGTGTAGAGGTTCTTGTTGCCCGAGGTGGTCGAGTTGCCGACCGGGTAGGGGTTCGGGTTGAAGTTGCCCTCGCCGGGGCAGTTGGCGAAGGACGCCTGGTTGAACGTCCTCTTCGCGGGCGACGGGATCTCCTGCCTGAGCGGGAAGCCCTTCTCGATCGCCGCGGCGCCGACGAAGACCTTGAAGGTCGAGCCCGCCTGGAAGCCGTTGGCGTCGCCGTACTCCTTCGGCACCAGATAGTTCAGGTAGGACTCGCCCTTCCTCCGGTTCTCCCCCATCGGCCGCGACTGCGCGAGCGCCTTGACGTTGCCGGAGCCGGGCTCGACCATCGCCAGGGCGCCGACCGCGTTGTCGGTCGGCGAGACGCGGCCGCTCACCGACCGCTGCGCGGCCTTCTGGAAGCTCGAGTCAAGGGTCGTCCTGATGGTCAGGCCGCCGGTCTGCAGCAGCCGCCAGCGCTCGGCCTCGGTCTCG
The DNA here is from genome assembly GCA_030862715.1 of Actinomycetota bacterium. The sequence continues at coordinate 2,113 of JALZDD010000307.1, forward strand.
GCCAGCGACTTGTCGGCGAGCAGCCACTGCAGCGCGTAGTCGCAGAAGAACTCCGCCGAGGAGCCGAAGCAGCCGTTGCGGCTGTCCTGCACGTTGAGCCCGAGCTCGCTCTCCTTGAGCTTCTCGGCGTCGGCCCGCGGAAGGTCGCCGACCTGGGCCAGCCGCTCGAGCACCAGGTTGCGGCGCGCCACCGTGGCGTCGGGGTAGTCGGTCGGGTCGTAGCCGGTCGGGTTCTTCACCATCCCGGCCAGCATCGAGGCCTGTCCCCAGGTCAGGTCGGCGGCGTCGACGCCGAAGTAGTGCTTGGCGGCCGCCTGGACCCCGTAGGCGGAGTCACCGAAGTAGGCCGCGTTCAGGTAGCGCTCGAGGATCCAGTCCTTGTCGTGGTTCTCCTCGAGCCAGATCGCATAGCGGAGCTCGCGGATCTTGCGGGCCGTGGACTTCTCGGTCGCGGCGGCCCGCTCCTCGTCGCTGTCGGCCCCGTAGACGAGAGTCGTCTTGACCAGCTGCTGGGTGATCGACGAACCGCCCTGTACCGACCCCGACTCCGAGGCCGAGTTGCGCAGCAGCGCCCGCAGCGTGCCTTTGAGGTCCATCGCGCCGTGCTCGTAGAAGCGGCTGTCCTCGATCGCGAGCAGCGCCTTCGGCATGTTGGGCGAGATCTGGTCGAGCGCCTTGTAGGACCGGTTCTGGTCGTAGAGGGTTGTGATGACCTTGCCGTGCGCATCCAGGATGCGGGTCGTCTGCGACAGCTCGCCCATGTCGATGTCGAGGGGCAGGTCGTCGATCGCCTGGGCGCCGGACTTGGCCGCGACGCCGGTCAGGTGGATGAACGGGACCGCCATGCCGGAGGCGACCAGCCCCGTCACCGCGGCGACGCCGATGAATGCCGCGAACCGCAAAGCGACGCGGTGAAACGGCATGGTACGAACGACTTTGCGCGCCAAGATGGGGGCTCCTACCCGGGCCTCGAGCCAGGACCGGCAGTGGAAACTGAGCAACGGGAAAACGTTGCCAAGAATACCGGACCGGGGAAGGAATTCGGGAGACGGTCGACCACCGTCCAGTCCACACTCGATCCATGACGCGACAGGTCAAGGGGACGGCGGTGGCCTGGCGTCCGGCGATCGCCGACCTCCTGACCTCGTACGCCTCGTCCGGCCGTCTCGGGTTCACCGAGGTCGTCGCCGAGAACCTCTCCGCCGAACGGCTGCCTGCCGCACTGACCTCGCTCGGCGTGCCCGTGGTCGTGCACGGGGTCACGCTGGGCCTCGGCGGGGCGTCCGAGCCGTCTGCCGAGCGCCTGGCTCATCTGGCCGGACTCGCCGAGGCGCTCGACAGCCCGTTCGTTTCCGAGCACGTCGCCTTCGTACGCGCCGCCGACTCCCCTTCCGACCTCCACGGCGACGTCTTGGAAGCCGGCCATCTGCTGCCGCCACCGCGCACGCGGGAGTCGCTGGACGTGCTGTGCGAGAACGTCCGCCTCGCTCAGTCGTCGCTTCCCGTCCCGCTCGCCGTCGAGAACATCGCGGCCCTCTTCACCTGGCCCGAAGACACCTATACGGAGCCGGACTTCCTAAGTGAGCTAGTCGAGCGCACCGGCGTAGGGATCGTCCTCGACGTCGCCAACCTCTACGCCTCCGCGACCGCCCGCGGCACGGACCCGGCGGCCGAGCTCCGACGCTTCCCGCTCGACGCGGTGGCCTACGTCCATGTGGCCGGCGGCATCGAGCGCGACGGTCTCTACCTCGACACCCACGCCCACCCCATGCCGCCGCCGGTGCTCTCGCTCCTCGAGACCCTGGTCGACGCCTACGTCGGGCAAGACCTGCCGGGCATCATGCTCGAGCGCGACAGCGACATCTCACCGGAGACGGTCGCTCCGGAGTTCGAGACTCTGACAAGAGCAGTCGGTCTGGCTGCGTCGAGGAGCTGACATGGAACTGTTCATCGGACTCGTATTCCTGGGGATCATCGCGGTGGTCGTCGTCGTGGTCGCCCTGACGATGGTCTTCGGCCACCGCAACCTGCGCCGCAACAGTCGGCGGCGCCAACAGCGCAGGCGGCGGCACGGTGCCCCGATCCACCGCGGGCACGACGGGGTCACCTGGGGCGCGGACACCAGCTTCGACTGCTCGTGGTCCGGCGCCCAGGGCGGAGACGGCCACTCGGGCGACGGCCACAGCTCGTCCTCCTGCAGCAGCGCGTCATGTGGCGGCGGAGGCGGCAGCAACTGACGCCGATGACCCGGTCAGGCCTTCGGTAGATCGGCCCCACCCGTGACCGGAGCCTGATGCTCCGGGAAGGTGGACTCGGCCGAGACCTCGTCCACCAGCGTGGTGCGGCCGAAGGCCTCGCCGAACGGCGTCAGGTGCACTGAGCGGCGCACGATCTTGGCGAACTTCACCGAGTGCAGCGCCTCGAGCACGTCGGGCTGGGCCTCGAGGACCTGGTATTCCAGCGGGTCGGGCAACGGCTCCTTGGAGAACCACACCAGCCCGAGCCGGAACAGGTTGTTGAGATAGGCCGGCACCCGGTCGGGATAGCGCACGCCACTGCGCCCCGCGATCATGTTGAGACCGGGCGCGATCATGGTGCTGCCGACGAGGCCTGCCGGCCCACCGGTCCGAATGTCCACCGAGGGCTGCGGCCCGGCCTGGAGCAGGTAGAGCAGCATCCGCGCCTCGTCGGGCGCGAGCTCGTCGAGGATCCGGGCGTACGCCGGGTGCCCCTGCTCATCGGCCCAGACGTCGCGGGACCGGTCGAGCAGCTCGGCCCCGCGGCGGCGCAGCACCGGCAGCGAGTCCTCGGACGCCTCGGCCTCCCGCGAGCGGGCGAGCACGACATCGCGGCCGGCGGCCTCGTAGTCGGCGTCGGAGAGCTCCATCACCTGGTTCGAGCTGGGCAGGATGATCCGGGCCGCGGTGCCGGCGACGATGCCCACAGCCTCGGCCGTCTCCCTCGCCAACCCCGCGCGTACGTCCTGGTCGACCATCGCCCGGGCGACCCGGATGCCGGCACGGCTGGAGGTGCGCAGACCCCACCCGGCCGTGTGCCAGGCAGCACCCGCCGCCACCCGCGCCAGACCGGGAGCGGTGCCGGCCACGGCGGAGGCGGTCGGGATGACCTTGCCCAGGAGACTCATGT
>JALZDD010000330.1 GCA_030862715.1 Actinomycetota bacterium
GCTCACCCTCGTGGCAGCAGGCCGAGCCATAGGGCGCCAGCGAGGGGTCCTGGGAGTGCTGGGAGATCACGCCGCCGAACGCCTTGACGTACTCCAGCGCCCGCCGCATGACGCGCGGGTCCGAGACGCAGCGGCCGTCGTCGGAGAAGACCTTGACGCCTGCCCGGGAACGGTTCATCAGGGACAGCTCGGCGAGCTCCTCACCGGCCAGGCCCTTGGTCACCGCGCCGACCGGGAACACGTCGGCCAGTCCGGCGTCGCGGCCGAGGTCCCAGACCGAGACCGCGGCCTCGGCCGTGTCGGTGACCGGCGAGGTGTTGGCCATCGCCAGGACGGCGGTGTAGCCACCGGCGGCGGCGGCCGCAGCACCCGAGGCGACCGTCTCGGCGTCCTCGCGGCCCGGCTGGCGCAGGTGGGTGTGCAGGTCGACCAGCCCCGGGAGGAGGACGAGGCCTGAGGCGTCGACCACCTCATCGACGGTCGCGGACAGCGTGCCGATCTCTCGGATCACTCCCCCGTCGACGTGGACATCGGTCGGCTCGGCCCCGAGTACGGAGACTCCCTTGATCAACAGGCTCATGCCGCCACCTCCGTGACAGAGCGGAAAGAATACGGACGCGGCGGCATGATGCTCTGATTGCTCGCTCGCTTGCGCTCGTTCATGCGGACTCCTCGCCGGCAAGCAGGTGGTAGAGGACGGACATCCGGATCGCGACCCCGGCCGAGACCTGGTCGAGGATCCGCGAGGAGGCGGCGTCGGCGGCCTCGGGAGAGATCTCCAGGCCACGGTTCATCGGCCCGGGGTGCAGGATCGGCGCGCCCTCGCGCAGCATTCCGAGCCGCTGACGGGTGAGCCCGTAGCCGACCGTGTACTCCCGTGAGGTCGGGAAGTAGCCGCCGCTCATCCGCTCCCTCTGGACGCGGAGCATCATCACCGCGTCGACCTCCGGCAACACGTCGTCCAACGAGTAGGAGGTGGCGAAGCCGTCGGCCTTGGCCCACTCGGTGATGCCCGAGGGCATCAGCGTGGGCGGAGCGATGGCGACCACGGAGGCGCCGAGCTTGCTCAGCGACTTCACGTTGGACCGGAACACCCGCGAATGGGTCAGGTCGCCGACGATCGCGATCCGCTTGCCCTCCAGGGACCCGGGTCCGCCGAGCTGGCGTTGCAGCGTGTAGCCGTCGAGCAGTGCCTGGGTCGGGTGCTCGTGCATCCCGTCGCCGGCGTTGATCACGGGGATGTCGAGCCAGCCCGCGACCTGATGGGCCGCGCCGGAGGCCGAGTGACGCATCACCAGGCCGTCGACGCCCATCGCGGTCACGGTCAGCACGGTGTCGCGCAGCGACTCGCCCTTCGAGGTCGAGGAGCCCTTCGCCGACAGGTTGATCACGTCGGCCGAGAGCCACTTGCCCGCGATCTCGAAGGAGGACCGAGTGCGGGTCGAGTCCTCGAAGAAGAGGTTGATCACCGTACGGCCACGCAGCGCCGGGAGCTTCTTGACCTCTCGCTTCTGGACGTCGTGCATCTCGGCGGCGGTCGCGAAGAGCTGTTGGATCTCCTCGGCGCTCACGTCGTCGATGGACAGCAGATGCTTCGTCATGCCGGAACCCCCTCGAGCTCCACGATGCGTACCTCGTCGATGCCGTCGATCTCCTCCAGGCGCAGCCCGACCCGCTCGGAGCGAGCTGTCGGGAGGTTCTTGCCGACGTGGTCGGCCCGGATCGGCAGCTGGCGGTGGCCGCGGTCGACGAGCACGGCCAGACGTACGACCGCGGGGCGGCCGTAGTCGGCCAGGGCGTCGAGCGCGGCGCGGACCGTGCGGCCCGAGAAGAGCACGTCGTCGACGAGCACCACGGTCTTGCCGTCGATGCCGCCGGGCGGGATCTCGGTGTGGTGCGGAGCGCGCGTGGGATGGGTGCGCAGATCGTCGCGGTACATCGTCACGTCGAGCGCACCATGGGCAACCGGATGGCCCTCGGCGGCCTCGATCCGCGTGGCGATCCGCTTGGCCAGCGGAACCCCGCGCGTGTGCAGACCCAGCAGCACCAGGTCTTCCGCATCGCGGTTGCGCTCCAGGATCTCGTGGGAGATCCGGGTCAGCGCCCGGGAGATGTCACGGGCATCGAGCACGACGCGGCCTTCGGCCGCAGGCTCTTGGACAACACCAGACAAGGTTGTGGTCTCCTTCTCCGCCTCACGGGACGGCTCGTTAAAGGATCGGCCCAACCCTATCGTCACTCCAGGTCGATGAGCACTTTCCCGACGGCACCCGCCTTGACCGCGTCGTGGGCGGCAGCGGTCTCCTCGAGCGGGTAGTGGTGAAGAGGTACGCCACCCTCGGCTCCCACGCGCAGCGCGCCTGCCGCCACGGCGGCGGCGACGTCCTCGGCCGCGGCCTGGATCTGCGCCGGCTCGATGCGGTAGAGCTGAAGGAACTGGTAGCGCACGTTGAGCGAGAACGTCGCCCGCACGGGCAGGGTGAGCTCGTCGCCGCCGTTGTTGGCGTAGATCGCGATCGTGCCGCGATTGGCGATGACCGGGAGGTCGAGGTCGTTGTTGACCGCAGGGGCCACCTCGACGATCTGGTCGACGCCGTCGGGCGCGATCTCGCGGATCTCGGCGGCCGGGTCGCCCTCGCGGTAGTTGACGATGTGGTGCGCCCCGGCGGCCTTCGCCAGCGCTGCCTTCTCCGCCGAGCTGACCGTGGTGATCACCGTCGCGCCCGCCCACACGGCGAGCTGGATCGCGGCGTTGCCGACCGCTCCGGCACCGCCGTGGACGAGGATGGTGAGGCCGCTGAACGACTCCGGGGCCACCCGCTCCACGGCGCCGGACGTGAGCGCCCGGTGGGCCGTCATCGCCGGAACCCCGAGCGAGGCGCCGAGGTCGTAGGAGGCGCCCGCGGCCAGCTCGACAGCCTTGTGGGCCGGCACCGTGACGTACTCCGCCGCGGTCCCCCAGGCCTGCCCGTGCTGGACCATGTAGAGCCAGACGGGCTGACCGACGACGTGGGTGGTGACGCCCTCGCCGATCTCCTCGACCACCCCCGCGCCGTCTTGGCCCGGGGTCGCCTCGGGAGTCGTAAGCGTCGCGCTCACGCCGGCGCGTACCTTCCAGTCGGTCGGGTTGACCCCCGCCCGCACCAGCCTGACCAGAACCTCACCGGGGCCGGGCTTCGGCACCGGGCGCTCGGTCAGACGCATGACGGAGGAGGGACCGTTCTCGGAGTAGACGACTGCTCGCATGAATACGACGTTAGCGGTCGACGGCTAGAGCGCGTGGGCCATCCCAGCGCAGGCCTTCAGCCACGACATCTTGGTCTCCTCCGAGAGCTGGGAGTACTGCACCGTGGACCCCGCGACGAGCACCGGGTCGAACGGGACCCGGTAGACCCCGCGGGTGCGCTGCGTGTAGACCTCGGTGAGGTCGCGGGCCAGGTTGGTGTCGACCTTCGGGGACGGATCCGAGAGCACGGTGATCGTCTTCAGCTTGAGGTCGGCATATCCCGACTCCTGGAGCGCGTCGAGCATCCACAGGCCGCTGTAGCCGGTGTCCTCACGCACGGTCGAGGTGACCACGAGCAGGTCGGCGGTGTCGGCGGCCGCCAGCCAGTTCTCGGCGCGCATGTTGTTGCCGGTGTCGACCAGGATCACCTTGTAGAAGCGCTCCAGCAGCTGGTGCACCTGCCCGAAGTCGTCGGCGTGGATCTGGCCGGTGACGTCGGGGCGCTCGTCGGAGGCGAGCACATCGAAGTGGGCGTCGCCCTGGGAGCGTACGAAGGCACCGAGGTCACCGATGCGCGACTGGTAGACGTTGTTGAACGCGGCCAGATTGTCGAGCAGCTCGCGGGTGGTGTTGCGATGGGTGCTCCGCATTCCGCGGATCCCGAGGGTGCCGCGGGTCTCGTTGTTGTCCCAGGCCACGATACCGCCACCGCGCACCGTGCCGAAGGTGTAGCCCGCCGCGAGCACGCCAGTGGTCTTGGCGGCACCGCCCTTGGGATTGATGAAGACGATCGTGCGCGGTCCGTCGAAGTCGCGCTGGATCATCGCCCGGTCCTGCTCGTAGGCGACCTCGTCCTGCCCCATCTTCGGGCTGATCAGCCCGCCGGACATCTTGCGGATCGCGCCTCGCCAGCCCCAGGTCGCGGGGCCGAACCCGGCCGACTCCGCGCGCCGGTCGAGGAAGTCGGTCGCGCTGGGGACCTCCTGGCCGTGGAGCGCCGGGGGTGGCGGCGTCACCGCCGCCGGAGGGGGCGGGGCGGGTGTCGTGGTGACCTGTGGGTTGGTGATGCGAGTCGCCTCCTGACTCGGGTCCGGATGGGGCTGGGTCGGGGGCGTCAGCGGCCGTCCCGCCGTGTTCGGCGGGGGCGGGGTCACCCAGTGTGAGGGTGCGCCGGTCGGCCGGGTGCGCGAGTCCGGCTCGTCGTAGGGGTTGTTCTCCTGCGTCATGCGCTCTCCGAATACGGGTGCTGGTTTACGGCCTCCATCACAGCCTTGGGTCCAAACATACGGTCCCGACCGAAGCAATCGTCGATAACCGGAAAACACACGCGTCGCGCCGCACTCCGAAATGACGCTACGCCTGCCCGGAACGGTCCCGGACAGGCGTACGTCTCATGCTGATCAGGCCTTGGCGAGGTCCTTCGCGACCGCGGCGAGCACGCCGTTGACGAAGGACGGCGAGTCGTCGGTCGACAGCTCGGTCACCAGGGCGGTGGCCTCGCTGATCGCGACCTCGGCGGCGACATCGCCGTCGAGGAGCTCCCAGACGCCGAGGCGCAGGACGTTGCGGTCGACCGCGGGCATCCGGGCCAGCGACCAGTCCTTGGCGAAGGCGGCGATCAGGGCGTCGATGCGCTCGGACTCGGCGACCACACCACGGACGAGCTTGACCGTGAACGGGTTGTTGGGCACCTGACCCTCGCGGATCTGCTGGTCGAGCAGGTCACCCGCGGAGAGTCCACGGGCTTCAGCGGCGAAGAGCAGGTCGAGCGCGCGCTTACGGGCCTTGGTGCGGGCGGTGGCGACGTGAGCCACAGGTCAGCCCTTGACGCGGGAGAGGTAGGAGCCGCCCTCGCGGGTGTCGACCTTGATCTTCTCGCCCTGCTCGATGAAGAGCGGCACCTGGATCTCGGCACCGGTCTCCAGGGTGGCGGGCTTGGTGCGGCCGGTGGCCGAGTCGCCCATGACACCGGGCTCGGTGTAGGAGATCACGAGCTCGACCGACGGCGGGAGCTCGACGAAGAGCACGCGACCCTCGTTGGTGGCCAGGATGACCTCCTGGTTCTCCAGGAGGAACCCGGCACCGTCACCGATGATCTCCGGGCCGACCTCGACCTGGTCGAAGTCCGCGACGTCCATGAAGACGAAGTTGGTGCCGTCGTTGTAGAGGTACTGGAACGAGCGGCGGTCGACCGTGGCGGTCTCGACCTTTGTGCCGGCGTTGAAGGTCTTGTCGACGTTCTTGCCCGACTCGACGTTCTTCAGCTTGGTGCGGACGAAGGCCGGACCCTTGCCGGGCTTCACGTGCTGGAACTCGACCACCTGCCAGAGCTGGCCCTCGATCTTCAGCACCATGCCGTTCTTGAGGTCGTTCGTCGTCGCCATAACCGTCCGTCAGCCTTCGTCTCTTTGACCTGCA
>JALZDD010000386.1 GCA_030862715.1 Actinomycetota bacterium
AGCTGGGGGCGGTGGAAAAGGGTAGAACAGCGCCGGACATCCGGACTCCCATCATTGGGGAACCAGGGTCAGCTCCTGGCGTGAGCGTACGCGCACCCTGTCCAGCCGACGCGATCGTCGAACACGCACGACGTAGCCGCAGCTACACCGAGGGCAGCAGCGCTCGGGTGAGCTTGTGCATGCTTGTCCGCGCCGAGTCGGTCGCTGTGGGGCCGAGGGCAACCAGGGCAACGATCAACGCCGCCACCTCGTCCGGTTCGAGCGAGATGGGGTCCAGCTTCGACCGCACATCCAAGAGATAGCCGCCTCCCGGGCCTCGCTGGACGCGGATGGGGATGCCGCTCTCACGCATCCGGGCGATATCGCGCTCGACGGTCCGTGCGGTCACATCCAGTGCGTGAGCCAAGGCGAGTGCCGACTTCGGTACGCCGCGCTGCCATCGCAGTTGCTCGATGAGAGCGTGCTGCCGCTCGATCCGACGAAGGGTCAGATGCGGATCGGCCGATCTGGAGAACGCCACACCGCGACCCTAATGCCGACATCTGCCTGTCGGCCTCTAACCGTAGTTTGAAGCGTATGACACTTCCTCTGCTCTTCCTCTCCGGCGCCGGGCTACCCCCTTGGGTCTGGGACGAGGTTCGTTCTGGGATCACTGCCCCGTCGGCGGTCGCCCCTCGCTCCGCGACAGGTTCTGGGACCGTCACTGAGTACGCTCGAGCGGCTCTCGACGCTGCTCCCGAGGGATCATTTGGTGTCGTCGCGCACTCTGCTGGAGGCGTGGTCGCCACGGAGTTGGCACGCCTCGCCGCGGGTCGAGTGGCTGCAGTGCTCGGAGTCGCCGCCGTGATCCCCGCTCCCGATGCATCTTTCGCCTCGTCGCTACCGTTCCCCAACAAGATCGTGCTCCCGCTGATCCTCCGCGTCGCGGGGACCCGGCCACCCGAGTCAGCGATCCGCAAGGGCCTCGCCGCGGGGCTCGACGAAGAAACCGTGCAGCGGCTGATCGCCGATCTCGAACCCGAGCCGGTGAAGTACTTCACCACCCGCACGACGGGGCACGATGCGATGCGCGCAGTGCCGCTCAAGAAGTACGTCGTCACCACCGATGATGCCGAGCTGACCGCCAGTATGCAGCGAGGCTACGCGGCCCAGCTCGGAGCAAGCGACGTAATCGAGATCGCCAGCGCGCACCTGCCCATGATCACCAACTCAGCCGAGGTGATCGCCGCCGTGCAGGACCTCGCCGAGAGTCACCCAGCCGCTTGAACCGCCGTGCGTCCGGAACGCTCCCGTCACGATGCCTCGCGCAGGACGAGGTCGAGCAGGCCGGGGAAGCGCGCCTCGAGGTCGTCGCGCCGCAGGCGGTTCATGCGGCGTACGCCCACATCGTGCTGGTGGATGATCCCCGCCTCGCGCAGGGTGCGGAAGTGCCGTGTCCCTGCGGCCTTGCTGACAGGTAGCGGGAACTCGGTGCAGGGCGTGGGCTCGGCCGAGGCGGCGAGCTGGACCACGATGCCCCGTCGGATCGGGTCTACCAGTGCCGACATGACCTGGAACAGGTCGAGCTCGTCCCGCTCGGGGTGCGTGAGGGGAGTCGAGGTGCGGCTGGCCATGTTCTCAGTATCTCGCAGCGCTATGTTTAAATGAAGGTGAACATAGCGGCGGAACGTCTCTGCGCGCACAGTCCATCATCTTCTTCGGATCGAGGATCAGATTGTCCAGGCTCGGAATCATCGGCAGCGGGAACATCGGGACGGCCGTCGCCCGGCTGGCGGTGGCCGGCGGCGTACCCGTCGTCATCGCCAATTCGCGAGGGCCGGAGAGCCTGGCCGGCCTGGTGGAGGAGCTGGGTCCGCTGGCGGTGGCGGGGGCGGTCGAGGATGCGGCGGCCGCGGGAGAGGTCGTGGTGCTCTCGGTGCCGCTGCCGGCCCACACGAGCATCCCGCCGTCGCTGCTCGCCGGCAAGGTGGTGCTGGACACCGGCAACTACTACCCGTACCGGGACGGCCGCATCCGCGAACTGGACCACGAACAGGTCACCACCAGCGAGCTCGTGCAGCGGCACTTTGTGGGAGCACACCTCGTCAAGGCGTTCAACAGCATCCTGGCGCACCACATCCCGCTGCTCGCCCGGCCTTCAGGGGCCGCCGACCGCACGGCCCTCCCGATCGCTGGCGATGGCCAGCAGGCGAAGGCGGTCGCGGCCGCCATGATCGACCGCCTGGGCTACGACGTGCACGATGCGGGGCCCCTTGCTGAGAGCTGGCGCTTCGAGCCCGAGGCTGCGGGCTACACCCGCGTCTACCTCGCCGATCAGTCCACCCCTGTCGAGGACATGCTGACCGCGCCCGCCGCTCCGGTCGACGCCGCGCGGCTCGCCGCCGCGCTCGAGAGCGCTGAGCGCGTACGGGTCGCGGACCGCGCCTTCTGACGCCCGGATCGCCGCCGGCTACAGCCAGGGCCGGCGTCCAGGGCCGGTCGGGTGGGTGCCGGTGACGCCCATGACGACGGAGTACAGGCTGGTCTCGGCGGTGATGAAGAGGCGGTTGCGCTTGGCGCCTCCTCAGGCGCTTGCCCTGCCAGCGCTCGGCCAGGACGGTGATCGTGCCGTCGTGCTCGGTCCTGGTGACCCGGCGGTTGCCCTGCTCGCAGGTGATCAGCCGGCCCTCGCGGTCGAGGGTGTTGCCGTTGGTGTGCCCGGCAGAGCGGCGGAAGACGCCGACGTTCCCGGTCTCCTCGTCCCAGCGCAGCATCCGGTCGTTGGGGATGTCGCTCCAGACCACCTGGTGCCAGGTCGGGATGTAGATCGGCCCCTCGGCCCATCGGCACCCGGTGAACAGGACCTCCAGCGCCTCGTCACCGTTCATGCACCGCCCGGTGCGGAACCGGTCGTCAAACATCTCGTACGGCCCAGGGCGATCGCTGCTCATGGAGTCCACTCTTCAGCACATCATCGCGGGCAGCGCCTCCGTGCTGGTGAAGGTCAGGTCCGCGACCACCGAGCAGCTGCAGGACGTGCTGCGCCGGATCTACGCCATCGAGGGCGTCAGCGGTACGCAGGCGACGGTGGTCCTGGAGACCTTCTTCGAGCGGCCGCTCTCGCCGCTGGTCGCCGACCAGGCCTGATCCACGGCTCAGCTGTCGAGCGGCATGTGTACGCCGGTGAGCTCCTCGGAGACGGTCCACAGCCGCTGTTGGGTCTGCAGGTCGTAGGAGTCGGGGCTGGAGGTCACCAGCTTCGGATGTCCACGGACCTCGCCCCGGCCGCCGGGCCCGTAGTACTGGCCGCCGAGGACGGCCGGGTCGGTCGCGGCGCGCAGCGTGGGCAGGGCACCCATCTCGGCCGACTGGGCGATCAGCGGCGCGAACCAGGCGATGGGCACCCGAAGCGCGGCGGGCGTGTTGCGCGCGAGCTCGGTGTTGGCGCCACCGGGATGAGCGGCCACCGCGACCGTGGTGCCGTGCGGTGCGAGCCGGCGCTGAAGCTCGTAGGTGAACATCAGGTTGGCGAGCTTGGCCTGACCGTACGCCGCGACGCGGCTGTAGGAGTGCTCCCACTGCAGGTCGTCGAAGTGGATGTCGGCCCGGATGCGGTGGCCCACGCTGCTGACCGTGACGATCCGCGAACCCGGGACGGGAAGGAGCTGTTCCAGCAGCAGCCCGGTGAAGGCGAAGTGGCCGAGGTGGTTGGTGCCGAACTGCATCTCGAAGCCGTCGGCGGTCGTCTGCTTCGGCGTGTACATCACGCCGGCGTTGTTGATCAGGAGGTCGATCCGCGGATGGGCGGCGCGGAGGTCGGCCGCTGCTGATCGGATCGAGTCCAGCGAGGCCAGGTCGAGGACCTGGATGGCGACGTCGCCGTCGATGCGGTCCGCCGCCTGCTTGCCCTTCTCGACGTCTCGGACGGCCAGGACCACGTGTGCTCCGTGCTCGGCCAGCATCCGGGCGGTCTCGAAGCCCAGTCCGGTGTTGGCACCGGTCACGATCGCCACTCTGCCGTGCTGATCGGGAATGCGCTGCTCGGTCCAGGTCTCGCTCATTGTCCACTCCTTAAAGAACCATCGGTCTGTTATGACCAACTTAAGAGACCGGCGGTCTAATGTCAAGGGACCGGCGGTCTTTAAGCTAGCCTGGCGCTGTGACATTCCAACGGGCGCGAAGCGACGAGCAACGGGAGATCCGCCGCCGGGCGATCCTGGAGACGGCGGCGGCGATGCTCGACGAGATGCCGGTGGCCGAGGTGAGCCTCAACGAGCTCAGCCGGCGGGTGGGACTGGCCAAGTCGAACGTGCTGCGCTACTTCGAGTCGCGCGAGGCGGTGCTGCTCGAGCTGCTGGACGACTTCTGGGGAACGTGGCTCGAGGAGCTTGCGGAGGAGCTGGCCGCGGGTATCGAGGCCGACGCATCACCGGAGGTGCGGGCGGACCAGCTGGCCGAGATCCTCAGCCGATCGTTGGCGGACCGGATGGTGCTCTGTGACCTCTTCGGCGCGCAGGGTGGCGTCCTCGAGCACAACGTATCGGTCGAGGTCGTCAAGCGTCACAAGCGCTCCTCCCGCGCAAAGCTCGCGACCATGGTCGAGCTCCTGCGCCGCCACCTGCCCGAGCTCGGTGACGGCGCCCAGACGTTCTGGCTGATGAGCCTGATCTCGGCGGGCGCCCTGGCGGCGTACGTCCCGCCACCGCCCAGCGTCCTCGCTGCCTATGCGGACGAGCCCGACCTCGGCGTACTCCGACTGGATATGCGCGACGCCCTGCGGACCACTTTCACCGCGGCGCTCGTGGGCGTGCTGCCGCGCGCCTGATCAGGCGGGCACCTTGTCCAGGAAGCCGCGTACGTCACGGATCCGCTCGTCCGCGTCGACCACGACCACGTCGAAGCCGATGACGACCGGCTCCTCGCCGGCCGGTCCCAGGCCCCACTGGAACCGGGCCTGCTGGTGGTGGGTGTCGACGGTCCCCACGGGGGTGAACACGAAGTCCGGGAACTGCGCGCGTACGGCCTGGATGGTCGCCCCGACGGCCTCGCGGCCCTGGACGTCGGCGAGCGGGTCGACGTAGACGCAGTCGTCGGACCAGTGCTTGGCCAGCAGCTCGGTGAGCACCGACTCGTCGGTGGCGTTCCAGGTGTCGAGGTAGCGCGTCACGATGTCGTTCATGGTGTCTTCCTTCTCTCGGATCGGTTGCCAGAAGAAGGTTCGCCGCTGGTCGGGCCACCGGTCGATAACCTCCGAGGTCATGGCCGTCGCGATGCCGGGTTGGCTAGCCTCGGGCCGTGATCTCAACCGCGACGTCACCGTCAGCGTCTACATCAGCGTCGGTCGGCAGCGAGCTTCGCCGCTGGCGCGAGCTGCGGTCCCTGAGCCAGCTCGCGCTCGCCACCCAGGCCGAGGTGAGCACTCGGCACGTGAGCTACGTCGAGAACGGACGCTCCCGGCCGACGCCGGAGATGATCGTCCGGCTGGCCGAGGTGATGCGGGTGCCCATGGCCGAGCAGAACCGGCTCCTGCTCGCCGGCGGGTTCGCCC
>JALZDD010000401.1 GCA_030862715.1 Actinomycetota bacterium
GGTCAGGTGAGGCGTACGCGTGGGTCGAGCACGCTGTAGAAGAGGTCGACCAGGAGGTTGGTGACCACGATGATGAAGGCGGAGATCAGCGTGGTCGCCTCGATGACCGGCAGGTCGCTCTGGCTGACCGCGTTGAGGGCCCGCAGACCGAGGCCGGGGATGCCGAAGATCAGCTCGGTGAAGATGGTGCCCGTCAGCAGCGAGCCGAAGTCGATGCCGAAGATCGTCACGATCGGCACTACCGCCGCGCGCAGCGCGTGCTTGTTGACGATCCTCCGCTCCGGAAGGCCCTTGGCGCGCGCCGTCCGGACGTAGTCCTGGTTGAACGCCTCGATCATCGAGCCACGGGTGAACCGGGCGTACTTGGAGGAGTTCACCAGGCCGAGCGCGAGCCAGGGCAGCAACAGGCCCCATGCCCACTTCAGCGGCGAGTCGGTCAGCGGGTGATAGCCCTCCTGCGGGAAGATCCCGGCGCTGACCGCGAGGTAGAGGAACGCGAGCAGGACGAACAGATAGTAGGGAATCGACTCGATCACCAGCGTCGCGCCGATGACCGCCTTGTCCGCCGAGGTGCCCCGGCGTCTGGCCGCGAACATCCCGATGGGCACGCCGATGAGCAGGATCGTGACCCCGGCGCCGACCGCGACGGAGACCGTCGGCCCGATCCGGTCCTTGATGTCGTCCCAGACGTTGACCCGGTAGATGAAGCTGACCCCGAAGCACGGGGCGTCGCAGTCGTACGCCTCGGAGCCGAACGCGATCTCGCGACCCTTGACGATCCCGGTCATGTATTCGCCGTACTGGACGTAGATCGGCGCGTCCAGGTTGAGCGCCTCCCGGATCGCGTCCTGGCGCTCGGCGGTGCACTTCGGCTCTGGACACATCGCCTCGGCGGGGTCGCTAGGACCGTAGGTGAAGAGCGCAACCACCGCCACCGAGATCACGAACAGCACGAGTGCTGCCGAGATCAACCGGCGTACGACAAATCCAATCATGGGCGGGAGGTCTCTCTTCCTTGAAGGTGGTTCGTTGCCCCGAGTGGGGCGCCGTCGGCGGGTCGGGCGAGTCGCCGGCGGCGCCCCTTGTCACATCACTTGATGTACATGTTGGCCAGGGTCGGCATGCCCCTAACCGGGTCGTTGTCGGCGCCGCCAATCTTCGATCCCTTGATGTAGGCGGAGCCGGAGTAGCCGACGTTGATCTCGACCTGGTAGGTCTCCTGCATCCACTTGTCGAACTCACCCCAGGCGGCCGGCACCTTGTCCGGGTCCATCTTCAGGACGTCGGCCTGCTTCGCGTCAGCGTCCGCGTCCTTGAAGTTGGTCGGGTTGGGCATGCCCGGCTTGTTGGCATTCGAGCCGATCCACTGCGCCGGGAACCACGAGCCGCCCGAGGGCCAGTCGGAGCACCAGCCGCCGTAGCGGAGGTTGACCGGTGCGTCCAGGTTGCTCTGGTCGTCACGGAAGGTCTCGTCGGTGGAGGCCACCGGGGTCGCCTTGAAGCCGGCCGCCTCGAAGCCCTTCACCATCTGGTCCTTCTTGGCCACGTCCAGCTCGTCGTCACGCTGGTAGAACCACTTCAGCTCGAAGCCCTCGGCCCCGGCCTCCTCGAGGAGAGCCTTGGCCTTGGCGGCGTCGGTGGTCTGACCGTCCTGACCCTTCGGGGCCTGGTAATCGACCCGACCGGCCGTGCCCGGGGGCAGCAGCGAGGTGCCGGGCTGGCGGGTGACGCCGACGATCTCGCCCTCGGCCTTCCACGCGGCCTGGTAGGGGAAGGCCCACGCGATCGCCTCGCGGATCTTCTTGTCCTTGATCTTGGTCTGGTCCGGCCGATACATGTACGTGCACGGCGAGGTGCCCTCGATGAGGTTCTCGGGCGCGTTCTCCTTGATCGCCTTGTACGTCGGCGGGGTCACGTTGTCGTAGGTCAAGGTGGTCTGCGCGGAGCCCTTGTCGCCCAGGATCTGGTTCTCGAGCTTCGCGGTGTCCTGCGCGAACTTGAAGTCGAAGCCGTCGACGGCCTGGAACCGGCCCGGGTCGGTGTCGGCGTCCCACTGGTCGTTCTTGACCAGTTTCAGCTCCACGCCCGGCTTGTAGGTCTCGAACTTGTAGGGACCGGTCGACATCGGGTGGCTCTCGTAGGCCAGCGGGTCCTTGTCCTTGGCCTTCGGGATCGGAGAGAAGACCGGGAACGACGCGTAGTAGTCGAGCTCGGGGAACGGCTGGGCGAGGTGGATGATCACCTTGTTGCCGTCGGCCTCGACGCCGTCGTAGTCCTCGCCGCCGTACCAGCCGGCGCTCGGGTCGTAGTCGGGGAGCTTCTTCAGCTCGGCGTCGGTGTCCGCGAACGGTCCCTTGTACTTGTCGCCGTCCTTGAAGAACGTCGTCTGGTACGTCGGGCCGTCGGTCAGGGTGTCGATGGCGAAGGAGCGCTTGATGCCGTAGACGACATCCTCGGCGGTGACCTCGGTGCCGTCCTCGTACTTGATTCCGTCCTTGAGGGTGAACGTCCAGGTCAGGCCGTCCTCGGAGACCTGCCCGAGGTCGGTGGCGAGGTCGGGGACTAGGATGGAGTCCTTGGCGTCCTTGTCGTAGACGTACTGCGTCAACGAGCGGGTCACCAGGCCGGACATGATCGCACCGGAGTCGGTGTAGTAGGTCCGGGTCGGGTCGAGCGTGGAGGGTCCGGCGTTGGTGAGGACGGTAATCGTCCCACCCTTCGTCGCCTCCGACGGGATCTCCAGGGGGCCTTCGGCCGTGGCGTCCTTACCCGCCCCGGCGCCGCCGCCCTCCTTGAAATCGCCGGCGGGGTCAGTGCCACCGCCGCCTCCGCCGCCACACGCAGCGGTGAGCGTGAGTGCAGCGACTGCGGCTGCCGCGATCACCGTTCTCTTCATTCGCATCGTAGGTCTCCACCTTCCATGGTTGATGCCACTCTCCGACGAACAGCTCACCGGAAAGACTTGGGGTCGAAGGCGTCACGGACGGCGTCTCCGAGCAGGTTGAGCGCGAACACCAGGACGACGATCCCGACGATCGGTGCGTAGAGGAACAGGGGGTATTGGTCGAACCACCCCTGCGCCCGCAGGATCGTCTGTCCCCAGGAGGGGCGACCGGTCACGCCGACGCCGAGATAGGCCAGCGTCGCCTCCGCGGCGATGATCGCGGGCAGGCTCAGCGAGAACGAGACGACGATCGGTGCCACCAGATTCGGCAACAGCTCCTTGAACAGGATCCGGTGGGTCGGCATCCCGAGGACGTGCGCGGCTTCGATGAACTCGCGCTCGCGCAGCGAGATCACCTCACCGCGGATCAGCCGGGCCAGGCCCATCCATCCGAAGATCGAGAGGATCACAATCAGCGCGATCAGCGAGGCGTTGTCGAGCATCGCCTGGTTCTCCCGCCAGCGCTCCACGAGCATCGGCGAGATCGCGATCGCGACCAGCAGGAACGGCAGCGTGAGGAAGAGGTCGATCACGAAGGTGATCACCCGGTCACCCCAGCCGCGGCTGTAGCCCGCGATCAGGCCGAGCACCACGCCGGCGATGGTCGAGACGACCGTGGCGACCGTGGCGACCAGCAGGGACGTACGCGCGCCGTAGAACCACTCGGCGAGCAGGTCGTTGCCGGAGTTGGGCTCCAGGCCGAGCGGGGCCTCCCAGGTGAACCCGTAGTTGGGCGGGCCGATGACTGGGTAGTTGAACGAGTCGGTGTCGGCGACCGGGTCGCCGGCACGCACCTCGACGCCGAACAGCTTGCACAGCAGCGGCGCGAAGATCGCGATCAGCACGAAGAGCAGCACGATCCCGGCACAGATCATCGCGACCCGGTCCGAGAGGAGGCGGTCCATGGCGATCCGCATCGGCGAGCGGCCGGCGACCTCGCCGGATCTCGGTTCCGGATTGATCTCGGGATCAGGACCCTGGATCAACACTTCGGACACAGTCATACGCTCGGATCTCCGTTCGACGCCTCGAGGCTCGGTACGCCCAAGACCAGACCACTTCGCGCGGCCCGAGCCAGCGC
>JALZDD010000437.1 GCA_030862715.1 Actinomycetota bacterium
AGCCGCCTCCCTCGTACTACCAACCTCGTCAAAGACCTCGAAGAACAACGCCTTGAGCTCTGGTGAAACCACGATCCCCGCAACTCCCTGAAACTCAGGGTGTTGCGGGGATCGCTAGAACCCGCGATCCAGGTCGCGGGCCGTACGTCATTCGTCTCAGGTCAGAGCGTCCCGGTGCCGTTGTTGTTGGAGGCCTTGCGCAGCGGCGGGTGGGTCTCGTACTCGTCGGCGGCGGGCATCTCCCACGTCTCGGCAGTGAACTCGTCCTTGCCGGAGATCAGGACCGACGCCTTGTTGAGATACTCGTAGTCTCCGTCGCCGGCGCGCAACGGGTTGATCAGGTCGTCCTTACCGTCACCGTTGACGTCGGCGACCGCGGGGATCTGAGACCCGCTGACGGCATCCTCGTTCTTGACCGGGTCGTCGATGTCCCACGACGGCTCGGGAACGAACTTCTTGCCCTCGGGGTCGTAGGAGTAGACGCGGATGGCCCACTTCTGCTCCACGATCTCCTGGGTGATCAGCTCGTCCTTCCCGTCACCCGTGACGTCGGCGAAGTTCGACGACCCCGCGACCCGGTCACCATCGGGTCCGGGCACCTCGAGCTCGGTCTTGGTGAGTTTCGAGCCCTGGCTCATCAGCAGGACCGCTGCGGCCGGTGAGGCCTCCCTGGCACCCATGATGACGTCGGCTCGCTTGTCGCCGTCGAAGTCACCGACGTCGAAGTTGACGTCGAAGGTGGGGCCCTGCCAGGGACCGGTGTACCAGTCGGTGCTCTTGCCCCAGGTGTTGTCGGCCTTGCTCGGCATGACCGTCACCTGGAACTCGAGGTCCTTGAGCTTTGCCAGGTCGGCGTCCTCCCTGGGGAGCTTGGTCCCGTTGCCGACCGAGATCATGCCGATGTCGTCGCGCCCGTCGCCGTTGAAGTCGGCGCAGAACATGGCCAGACGCTTGCCCGACGCCGGCACTTGGATGGCGCCGTCGGGTTGGTGCTTCGCGTTGGAATCGACGTTGAACGAGGATCCGATGCCGGAGACCTGCACCACGTCGACCCGTCCGTCGGCGTCCACGTCCCCGAGCAGGTTGCCGAACTTGAGGCCCTTGGTGGTGCCGGCCTCGAACCCCTTGCCGGTGGAGGCGAAGAGGGTCGCGGCGTTGCCGTCCCAGTTGTAGTTGACGTCACCGAACGGCGCACCGAGCACCAGATCGCCCAGCCGGTCCCCGTCGATGTCTCCAGTCACCGCCGGCTTGGGCTTCGCGGGAGTGTTCTCCGTCGTCGCGAGGGTCACTCCCACCGCGGTGCCGCCCGCAACGAGGACCGCGAGCGCCGCCGCGCCGGCGATCCACCACGTGGCCTTGGCGCGTTTGAGGGTGACGGTGGCTCCGGACGCGAAGCCCATCTGTCGCCCGGCCATCGCGGCGAAGCGGTCCCGAACCCGGACCGCCTCGTTCGTACGCTGGGCGGGATCCTTGGCGAGCAGGCCACGCTCACCGGCGAGCAGGTCGTTGGCCTGAAGGGTGAAGTCATCGCGACCCGGCAGCGTCGGGATCGGCTGTGATCCATGAGCCATCGCGGTCTCGACGTCGTTCGCCCCAGTGAAGGGGACCGTCCCGGTGACGAGCTCGTAGAACAGGCAGCCCAGCGAGTAGAGGTCGCTCGCCGGAGTGGCCGGCGCGCCCATCGCGCGCTCGGGCGCCAGGTAGTTCCACGCGCCGGAGTGGATCCCGGGCCTGGCCGTCGCGGAGTCATCAGCACGGGCCGCCGCGAAGTCGGACAAGTAGGCGTACGGCGGAGTGTTGCCGTCGCGCAGCAGGATGTTCGATGGCTTCACGTCGCCGTGCACGACGCCGACCTCGGGCGAGTGGATCGCTGCCAGACCATCGGCGATCTGGGCACAGATGTCGGCTGCCAGCGGGCCGGGGAGACGACCACGAGCCTTCAGCAGCGATCCGAGGTCGCCGCCGTCGGCGAACTGGGAGACGAGGTAGGGGGCGCCGTCGTTGGTCCGGCCGTTGGTGTAGACGCCCATGATGTGGGGCGAGTCCAGCTTGGCCATCAGCGTGGCCTGCTTGTCGAACCGAGACACGAACTCGG
>JALZDD010000452.1 GCA_030862715.1 Actinomycetota bacterium
CCGTGCTCGTCGGCGATCTCGCGGAGCACGACCAGGCAGCGGTCGTCGTAGACCCACATCCCGCCCGCGCCCTGGAGCCGCGGCTCGAGGATGATCCCGGCCAGCTCGTCGGCGTGCTCGGCCGCCAGGCGGCGTACGCCCTCGGCCCACGCCTCCACGTCACCGCCCGGCGCCGGCGGGCGCTCGGCGAAGACCTGCGGCGCCAGCATCTCGGTGAACATCGGGTGCATCCCGCCGACCGGGTCGCACGTGCTCATGCACCCGAAGGTGTCGCCGTGGTAGCCGCCGCGCACGGTGAGCAGCCGCGTACGCTCCGGCCGCCCGCGGCCGCGCTGGCTCTGCAGCGCCATCTTGATCGCGACCTCGACGCTCACCGACCCGGAGTCGGCGAGGAAGACGTGCTGCAGGGGGTCGGGGGTGATCGAGACGAGCCGCTCGGCCAGGTCGATCGCCGGGGCGTGGGTCAGGCCGCCGAACATCACGTGCGCCATCCGGCCAGCCTGTTCAGCGAGCGCGGCGTCCAGCTCGGGCACCCGGTAGCCGTGGATCGCCGACCACCACGACGACATCGCGTCGACGACCTCGAGGCGCTCGCCGCCGTCGTCGAGATGGAGGCGTACGCCCTCGGCACCGGTGACGAGGCGTACCGGCGCCGGGTCCGTCATCGAGGTGTAGGGGTGCCAGAGGTGCTCGCGGTCGAAGGCGAGCAGATCGTGGGCCCGACCGACGCCCCGATCAACGCCCCGATCAACGCCCCGATCAAGCGTTGGCAGCGACATCTGTCCCCGCTCCGCGGCGCCGGATCACCGGGCCGTCCTGCTCGTCGTGGCCACCGCAGCCATCGCCACAGCTGCTGCCACAGGCACTGCCACAACCACCCGCGACGCGACCCGCGGCCTTGGCGCGATGCTCCTCGATCAGCTCGTCGAACGCGCTCGCGTCCATGCCGAGGATGATGAAGCCGTTGTCGCGCAGCATCTCCAGGTCGGCCAGCGCGTCCTGCCCCTCCGAGGTCAGGTAGTCGCCGAGGAAGATCGAGTTGGCGACGTGGAGCGCGGTGGCCTGCAACGAGCGCAGGTGCATCTCGCGGCCGCCCGCGATCCGGATCTCCTTGTCGGGGCAGACGAAGCGCGCCATCGCCAGGATCTTCACGCAACGGGCGGGGGAGAGCTCCCAGGTGTTCTCGTACGGCGTCCCGTCGAACGGCATCAGGAAGTTCACCGGGATCGAGTCGGCGTCGAGCTCCTTGAGTGCGAAGAGGGCCTCGGCGAGCTGCTCGTCGGTCTCACCCAGCCCGGCGATCAGGCCGGAGCACGGCGAGAGGCCGGCCTCCTTGGCCTTGCCGATAGTGTCGATGCGGTCGTCGTAGGTGTGGGTCTGGACGATGTTGTCGTGGTTGGACTCGGCGGTGTTGATGTTGTGGTTGTACGCATCCACCCCGGCCGCCTTGAGCCGCTCGGCCTGCCCGCCCTTGAGCAGCCCGAGACAGGCACAGACCTCGACGTCCTCGTGCGCGTCCTTCAGCGCGGAGGTCATCTCGACGACCTTGTCGATGTCGCGGTCGGAGGGTCCGCGGCCCGAGGAGACCATGCAGACCCGGGTGGCGCCACCGCGCAGCCCGGCGCCCGCCTGCTCGAGGGTCTCGTCCTTGGAGAGCCAGGAGTACTTCAGGACCGGTGCCTGCGACCCGAGCGCCTGGCTGCAGTAATTGCAGTTCTCCGGGCACAGGCCGGACTTCAGGTTGACCAGGTAGTTCACCTTCACGGTGTTGCCGAAGTGCTCGCGCCGCAGTCGCCCCGCCGCGGCGACGACACTCATCAGCTCCGAGTCGGGCGTACGCAGCACGGCCACTGCGTCCTCCGCGGTGGCGGCCCCGCCGGACAGGATCCGGTCGGCTAGCTGGTCGAAGGCTGTCGTCATGCGGGAGTCTCCTCGGGATGGCTACCTGAACAACGTTCAGTTGAACGGTGTTCAGGTTAGGTTCTGCCGGGCCGTACCGCAACGCCGCGGTCCATCTGACCGGCATAGGATCGGCAGGTGCACACCGAGACGATCCCCGGACTGGTCCTGATCGAGCACGAGATCGAGGTGCCGCTCGACCATCGCGGCGGCGGGCCGGAGACGCTGATCGTCTTCGCCCGCGAGGTGCGTCGTCCGGGCGATCGCGACGACCGCGACGCGCTGCTCTTCCTCCAGGGCGGCCCCGGCGGGGAGAGCCCGCGCCCGGTCGACCTCCCGATGGTGCCGGGATGGCTCGAGCGGGCGCTCGAGGACTATCGGCTGATCCTCCTCGACCAGCGGGGGACCGGACGGTCGACCCCGCTCACCGCGATGACCGGCATGAGCCCGCACGAACAGGCCGACTACCTGGCCCACTTCCGCGCCGACTCGATCGTCGAGGACGCCGAGCTGCTCCGTGCTCACCTGGGCATCGATCGGTGGTCGCTCCTGGGCCAGTCCTTCGGCGGCTTCTGCTCGCTGCGTTACCTCTCGACCCATCCGGAGTCGCTGCGCGAGGTGATGTTCACCGGGGGAGTGCCGCCGGTCGGGCTGCCCGTCGACGAGATCTACGCCGCGACCTTCGCCCGCACCATCGAGCTCACCGAGCGTCACTACGCCCGCTTCCCCGGCGACCGCGACCGGATGCGAGCGCTGGTCGAGCGCTGCGACGCCGGTGAGATCCGGCTCCCGCACGGCGGCCTGCTCTCCGCCCGCCAGGCACGCTGCATCGGCAACCGGCTCGGGATGACCGGCGGCTCCGAGCAGATCCACTACCTCCTCGAGCGCGACCCGGCCGGACTCGGTTTCGGTCACGAGGTCGCGTCGCTGCTGCCCTTCAGCGGACACTCGCCGCTCTACGTACTCATCCACGAGGCCTGCTACGCCGATGCCCAGGCGACCCGCTGGACCTCCGCGCGCGTCCAGCCCGCGGCGTATGAGGACCCGACTCTCTTCACCGCCGAGCATCTCTTCCCGTGGCACCTGACCGAGGACCCGCTCCTGGCTCCCTTCGCCGAGACCGCCGACCTGTTGGCCAAGCGCGAGTGGCCGAGGCTCTACGACCCGAGTGCGCTCGCCGCCGTCGACGTCCCCAGCGCCGCGGCGGTCTACTACGACGACCCGTACGTCCTGCGCGAGCACTCCCTCGCCACCGCCGAACTGGTCCCGACTCTGCGTCCGTGGATCACCAACGCCCACCTCCACAACGGCGTCCAGGTCGCTCCCGAGGAGGTCCTGGACCGCCTCATCCGGATGGTCCGCGGGCGCGTCTGACGATGGTTCGTCAACGAAGGGCCAACATCCGCGGCCGCGCGCGGATGCTGGGCATCATGAGCGCATGAGCCTGCCCGTGACCGCCGTTCGCACCGCCTCCTTCGTCGTCACCATGATGCTCGTCGGGCTCGCCTACCCGGTGCTCGCCGGGTTGGTCTACCTCGGTCTCCTGGTCGCCTCCGCGACCGGCGGCCAGGGGATGGGCGGACCTTTCGCGGGCCCGGTGCTCGTACTTCTCGGCGCTGCCGTCGGAGCGCTCTGCGTGGCCATCGCCGCGCCCGCGGCGATCGCTGCCCGTATCGTGGGTGGCCTCAAGGGAGTCCTCGCCGGCTCCGCGACCCTCGTGTTCCTCACCGCCGGAGCGACCTGGCTGGCCTGGCTCCTCTTCGACCGGTCCGGGAGCCCGGCCGTCACCGCTGCGCTCCTGGTCATCGCCGCGACCCCCGCGGTGCTCGTCCTCGCGCTCTCCGACGCCGTCGCCGGGTTGGTCGCCGGCCTGCGCCTTCGGCCTCGGCCGTTTGCGGCCGAAGCCTGAGCCGACCTGCGAGACTCTGGTTCCTGTGAGCATCGAGGTAGTGGCGTACGACCCGTCGTGGCAGGACCGGTTCTGGAAAGTTGCCGCGGCGCTGAGCGCCGCGCTGGCCGACGGCCCGCCGGCGAGCATCGAGCACGTCGGCTCGACCTCGGTCCCGGGGCTGGCGGCCAAGCCCGTCCTCGACATCGACGTGATCGTCGTGCCGGAGGACGTCCCTGCTGCGGTCGCTGCGCTAGCACGCATCGGCTACCGCCACCGCGGCGACCTCGGCGTCGCCGGCCGCGAGGCGTTCTTGGCTCCTGATGAGGATCCGAGACGCCACGTCTACGTCTGCGCCGCGGGGACGCTCAACGTACGCAACCACCTCGCCGTCCGCGACGTCCTGCGCCGCCGCGACGATCTTCGCGACGAGTACGCAGCCGTGAAGCTGGCGCTGGCCGCCGATCCAGACATGGATATCGACACCTACATCGCCCGCAAGTCCGACGTCCTGCAGAAGGTCCTCGCCGCCGCCGACCTGACCGACGCCGAGCGCCGCCAGATCCTCTCCCTCAACGACCCGAGCCGCTGATGCTGCCCACCCATGTCGGCGTGGTGATGGACGGCAACCGGCGCTGGGCGAAGAAGGCAGGCTTCGCGAATCCTGGTTCGGGTCACGACGTCGGCGCCGACCACGTCGAGGACCTGCTGGGGTGGTGCACCCGGTGGCGGATCGACCACCTCACCTCGTACGTCCTCGAACGCCGAGATCATCGTCAGCGAGAAGCTCTGGCCCGACTTCACCGAGCACGACTTCGCCCAAGCCCTTGCGCTCTACGCCACGCGACGGTCGACCAACCTCGCGCTCTGAACCCGAAAAGCCGAGCTCAACGCGACAACCGTGCATATGCATGGAAGTTGAGCGCGGGAACGGCTGCCGGGGCGTCAGAACCCCACATGTGCGCGGTTCTGGCGGGTCACAGCTGCAGCGCGTACGCCGCCATCCGGTACGCCACGGCGACGCCGTCAGGGTCGTGGGACGAGTCGTCCTGGAGGACGGAATCGGCGTGGGCGCGGATGCTCTGGGAGGGATCCTCGGTCAGGAGGTCGTGGCAGAGACCGTCGACGACGGCTCGGGCGTCGTGCTCGTCGAGGCCCTCGAGGACGTTGCCGAGGTCGAGCAGCATCGCCGCCTCGGCGAAGATCTCTTGGAGGGTCTCCAGGTCGGCCTCGGTCCCCGAGCGTGCAGCAGCTTCCTCAGCCAGACCGAGGACGGGGCGGAGGCGCGGGTCGAGGTCACTCATCGGTCGAGGTCGTCCATGTTCAGGCCCATCGGTGACTGGCCGGGGATCTCTGCGGAGGCGACCACGGCCTTGGCCAGTGGCCGCAGCAGCGCGATGAGCTCATCGACCTCGGCCGGCTCCAGGGTCGCGTACGCAGTGGCAGCAAGCGCATCGGTCGTCGACTCGATCCCGGCCTTGGTCTCCCGGCCAGCGTCGGTGAGGGCGTGGCCGTCGTCGGTGACGAGCCCCCGGGAGCGCAGCCCGGAGACGAGGGCGTCCCACTCGGTCTCGTGGATGTTGCGGGAGGTGGCGTAGACCGACGGGGAGGTGCCGTTGGCGAGGGCATGGAAGACGTGCGACTCGCGGCCACCGATTCCGGCAGCCAGCAAGGTGGCGACGTGGCCGTCGCCGCGGTGCTCCCGCAGCAGCGTCGCCG
Source organism: Actinomycetota bacterium (assembly GCA_030862715.1). Next base: position 5,507 of record JALZDD010000452.1, read on the forward strand.
CGTCCCACAGGAGGGCCAGCGGATCCTCGGAGACGGGGAGCGAGCGCAGCGCGGCGTACAGGGCCCGGCCCTCCGACGGGGCGCCGAGAGCGGCTCGCGAGGCGAGCGAGGCGGCCCGGTCGACGTCATCGGCGAGCGGACCCAGGTGACGGCGGAGCGCGGCGACGGCACCGGTGCGGCGCGCCTCGTGCGCGGCCTCGGGAGGGGCGAACGTCCACGCGTCGGGAAGCGCCCGGGAGACGTGCGAGAAGGCGAAGTTGTAGAAGACGGCATGGACGACCTCGGCCGGAACAGCGCCCAGCGGAGCGGACCGAGCAGCGAAGTAGCCCATCCAGTAGCCGCGATAGCCGGCCTCCTTGAGCAGGGCGATCGGTTCGGGTGAGAAGTAACCCACCGCATGGATCGGCTCGAGCAGCTTCCACAGACGACGCGCGTTCGACTCCATGTCGAGCGACGCTATCGGCAGATGCTCGAGCGGCCGAGCGATTTGGCGTAGCGATTTGGCTCGGCGAATTGGCCCCGCGGGCGGCGTACATAACAAGATGACACCGCGGATAGGATTTCCGCAGATCCCCTAGCACCGAGGCCCGGCAGCCGGCCGGGCTCGCAACGAGCAGAGAGCATTCATCGTGGCA
>JALZDD010000494.1 GCA_030862715.1 Actinomycetota bacterium
CAACCCGCTCACCGCCCTGACCACCGGCATCGACGCGATGCGTCACGAGGACCGCGGATCGCCGACCTGGTTCCAGCAGGTCGGCAACCTGATCAGCCGGTCCGACCAGCTGGTCGCGATGGTCGACGACCTGCTGCTGTTCTCCCGCTTCTCCGACCCCTCGTCCCGGCCGAGCCTGACGTACGTCGACCTGACCTCTCTCCTGCAGGAGATCTTCGAGCAGAGGACGTACGAGTCCGAGAAGCGCGGCATCGAGGTGAGCATCGACGTGCCTTCGCACAGCGTCCACGTGCTCGGCGACCGCAGCGAGATCAAGGCGGCGATCCTCCGGCTGGTCGACAACGCGCTGGTCTACACCCACCGCGGCGGCCATGTGCGTCTCTACATAGTGGAGAGCGCGAGCGAGGCGGCCATCTCGGTGACCGACAACGGCGTCGGCATCCCCGCGGAAGAGCAGATCCAGGTCTTCACCGAGTTCTATCGCGGGTCCAGCCAGGCGATCGGCGGCCGGAAGGGCGTGGGCCTCGGACTCAGCATCGTCGACCGGGTCGCGCGCCGCCACGACGGCCGCGTCACGCTGCGCTCGGAGCCCGGCACCGGCACCCGCGTCTCCCTCGTACTTCCGCTGGCCAACGACGCCACCTCGCTTGGTTAACCAAACGTCACAATATGGTCGAGACGGACGTCTGCGGCTGCACAGCGCGCGCGTTTCGTGCAACACTCCGTGGTGCCCAGGTCCTCAGGACTGCCACGCAGTTGCAACACCCGCCCTGACCGACCTACCCGAGAGCAAGGATGCCCCCACCACAGTCAGTCGATGCCCTCGACGTGCCTGCGAGCACGCCGAGCAGGACGTCACTGCCGGTGGTCGATCCCGCTCTCCAGATGATCGCCGAGGGCATCTGCGAGCTGCTCGGCTTCGGCATCGCTGCGATCAATGTCGTCCGCGGCGACGAGGTCGAGATGGTCGCGATCCACGGCTTCACCAGCGGCCTGAACGCGCGCGGGCAGCGGGAGACCGCCGAGGAGATCCTCGGCACCCGGTGGGCCCTGTCGGACGTGCAGGCCAACCTCTCCCGCGGCGAGAACTGGGGCGCCTGGCGGTTCATTCCCCATGACCGCGTGCATCTTCACGAAGGCAGCTGGGTCTCCACCACCAACATGATCGATGCCCCCGACGCTTGGCATCCTCACGACATGCTGCTCGCGCCGATCCTCGGCGACGACGGCTCGATCCAGGGCTGCCTCTCGGTCGACATGCCGGTCAGCGGCCGCCGGCCCGACTTCACCCAGCGCCGGGTGCTCAACCGGTTCGCGAAGCGTGCCCAGCGGGTCGTACGCGGCTACCTCGAGCGCGAGCGGCTCTACGAGCGCGCCGCGAACCTCGAGACGGCCAAGGAGTTCCTGCGCGACGCCAGCTCCAAGCTCAGCCTCGCCGACGTGCTCGACGCCAGCCACGACGCACTGATCCGCGGCCTGGGCGCCGACGGGATCTGGATGGCGACCAAGGGCCCCCACAACGAGATGGTCGTGCACGCGACCCCGGGCCTCAGCTGGGATCCCGACCCCGGCCTGGCCGCGCTCACCTCGAGGAACACCTCCCGATACTGGGCGGAGGGCACCTACTCGATCCTGTGCCGCGAGCGGATCCCGAGCTCAGCGGAGTGGAGCGAGCAGGCCGACATCGCCAACAAGTTCTTCGAGACCCTGGGCGCGGAGAGCGCTCTGGTCGTACCGGTCGGCGCCGACCACGAGTGGCTGGGCCACATCGTCCTGCTCCGCTCGCCCGGGCGGCCCACCTGGACCGACGCGGAAGGCCGGCTCGCGATGGAGCTGGGCCGCGACTTCGGGCGCATCGTGCTCACCGCCAACGCCTACACCCAGGAGCGCGACCTCGCCCAGCAGCTCGCCCACGCCGACCGGGAGCGCAACCGGCTGATCGAGGCCGTCGCCCGCGAGCTGCGGATCCCGGTGAACGCGCTCGGCACCTCGCTGAACGCGTTGGCCGGCGAGCACCCGAACACCCTGCCGTGGATCGTCCAGGTGGAGACGCTGACCGTACGCAGCGCCCAGATCGAGGGCATCGTCAGCGACCTGCTGCTCCTGTCCCGGATCCGCGACCCAGCCAACGCTCCCGGCGAGACCACCATCGAGGTCTCCGAGATGCTCGACGACGTGCTCGACGAGCTCGATCCCGACGCAGCTCAGAAGGACATCGAGTGCGTCCTGACGACCCCGACCGGATCGGCGTACGTCGTCGGTGACCCGCGCGAGCTGCGCGCGGCCTTCCTGCACCTGGTGAAGAACGCGCTGACCTACAGCTACCGGGGCTCGCGGGTGCAGGTGATGCTCTACAGCGCCGGCAGCGAGGTCACGATCATCGTCGCCGACGCCGGTGTCGGCATCGCCTACGAGGAGCAGCCGGAGGTCTTCGACCCGTTCTACCGAGGCTCCAACTCCGCGCTGGGTGGTTCGCGCGGAGCTGGGCTCGGGCTGACGCTGGTCGAGCAGATCACCAAGCGCCACCACGGGTTGGTCGAGCTCGACTCACGCCCTGGCGAGGGCACCCGGGTGGCGCTGACGCTGCCTGGAAGCTAGGAGCTTCCCAGCTTCTGGAGCAGCAGCGCCTCGGCGACGACGACCCTCCGGAACTCGGCGAGGTGAAGGCCCTCGTTGGCGCCGTGGGCGCGGGTGTCGGGGTCCTCGACGCCCGTGACCAGCACGCTGGCGTGCGGGAAGGCCTCGAGGAACTCCGCGATGAACGGGATCGAGCCGCCCACGCCCATGTCGATGGGGGCGGTGCCGTCCCAGGCCTCGGTGAAAGCGGCACGGGCCGCGTCGTAGGCCGGTCCGGTCGCGTCCAGGGCGATCGGCTCACCGGTGTCGACGACCTTGGTGGTCAGCTCGGCGCCCCACGGGACGTGCTTCTCCAGGTGCTGGGTGAGGGCGGCGACGGCGTTGTCGCCGGTGTCGCCGGGGGCGATCCGGATGGTGACCTTGGCGCGCGCGGTCGGGGACAGCGTGTTGGAGGCACCGTCGACCTTGGGGGCGTCCAGGCCGGTGATCGTGATCGCCGGCTGGGTCCACATCCGCTCGACGGCGCTGCCCTTGCCGACCCACTGCAGGCCGGCGAGGGCCCCGGACTCGGCACGGAGCCGCTCCTCGGGGTAGTCGACGTCGGCCGCCGGGCCGGAGACGAGCCCCTCCACCGCGGGAGCGCCGTCCTCGTCCCAGAGGGTGTTGAGGAGGCGTACGAGAGCCATGATCGCGTCGGGGGCCAGACCGCCCCACATGCCGGAGTGGACCGCGTGACCCAGGGTGCGGAGCTCGACGTCGACGCGGATCAGACCACGCAGCGACGTCGTCAGCGCGGGGACACCGATGTCCCAGTTGCCGGAGTCGGCGATGACGATGACGTCGGCGCGCAGCTTGTCCTGGTACTTCCCGAGCAGCTCGGGGAGCGTGGCGGAGGCGACCTCCTCCTCACCCTCGATGAAGAGGCGCACGGTGACGGGGAGGTCACCGTTCTCGTCGAGGCTGGCAAGAGCCCGGACCGCACCGATGTGGGCCGCGATGCCGGCCTTGTCGTCGGCCGCACCGCGCCCGTAGAGCCGGTCGCCGACCTCGGTGGGCTCGAACGGCGGGGTGTTCCAGTCGGCGTGGTCGTTCTCCGGCTGGACATCGTGGTGGGCGTAGAGCAGCACCGTCGGGGCACCCTCGGGGCCCTTCTTCTCACCGACGATCGCCGGCGGGGCGCCGTCGAAGGCGCGCACGATCTCCACGTCGAAACCCTCGGCCGCGAAGAGGTCGCGGGTCTTCTCCGCGCTCTTCTCGACCTCGCTCAGGCGCTCGGGGTCCGCACTCACGGACTCGATCCGCACCAGGTCCTCGAGGTCCTTGCGGATCGCGGGGAAGAGGTCGTCTACACGGGCCTTGATGTCTTCGGTGGAGTGGCTCATAGGGTGAGATTACAAGGGCAGGTAAGGCGACAGGTCGGTGCGTTCTCCTGATGCCCTGACCCGGGCCTGATCGACGGCATCGGACCAGGTCAGCGTCCCGGCGGCAAGGGCGATCCAGGTGACCGCGTCGGTCTCGATCACTGCAGGCGGAGTGCCTCTGGTGTGCCTGACCCCTTCGATCACCTGCACGGCGGCGTACGGCGGCACTCGGATCTCCACGCTCTTCCCCGGCGCGCGCTCCTCCAGCACCGCGAGGAAGTGCTTGGTCAGCAGCCGCAGATCGGCCTTCTCCACTGACTGCGCGAGGCGCTCCAACGCTGCGGAGACCTCTGCGGCTGGGGCTGGCTTGAGTCGTGCGGGCACAGCGGCGAGCCTACCGCCGGGGTCGCTGCGGACCCGGCGGTAGGCGGCGTACGTCAGGCGCAGATGCGCAGCGAGGAGCGCCTGAAGTCGCGCACCTTCGTGGTGGACCTGTAGTCCTCCCGGCTGACCGTTCCGACCCAGATGCCGAGCTTGCGGCTGTCGAAGCTGGCCCTGCTGCTGTCGAAGAGGAACCGCTTGACGCTGTTGTTCACGGTGCCGTTCAGGGCGTAGGTGCCGCCCGCGAACTTGTACTCCCAGGCGGCATTCTTGCCGGTGTTGTTCCGCAACGAGAAGTAGAGCTCGGACGAGTTCCTCCGGCAGACGTAGAGGGTGCCACCGGCCACCCAGCCGATCGCGGTGCCGTAGCGGTTCAGCTTGGCCCAGGTGTTCCGGCCGACGATGCCGTCAGCCGACAGCCCGGTGTCGGCCTGGAATGCGCGGACGCGGGCCTTGGTGCCGCGGCCGAAGACGCCGTCGGCGGTCAGCCCACCCAGACGCCGCTGCAGCTCCTTCACGCACGTCCCCTGCTTCCGTACTGCACCGTGGTGGTCGAGCAACTCGCCGCCTGCGCCTCTGGGGCGGCGGCGACGGAGACCGCGACGGCCGAGGAGAGGGCGACAGCAAAGCCGGCCGCGGCGACGGCGATACGCCGGATGATCGACGTGCGCATGGCAGTGGTCGTGTTGGATGTCATGGTCGAGGTGCTTCCTGTCCCGAACTCCCGTACCTTTCCCGTACCCACCCGATAGGGTCCGACCGTGGGACTGGAGAGACTCGAGTCGGAGATGGTGCTGAAGACCGTCGAGACGCTGCACGGACGGATCGCGGCACGCTTCCCCGACCGGGGCCTGGTGAAGGTCGCCGAGGAGCTGGGCGGCCTGATCAGGGAGTCCTCCGGTGCCGGGGACCGGCTCCGGCAACGGTTGGTGTGGACGCGCGCGGTCTCCCGCGTGCTGATCCTGGCCGTCCTCGCGCTGACGCTGGTCGCCATCATCTGGGGCCTCGCGACCGCGTTCGGCGACGAGACGCTCACCGGCGTCCAGTGGCTGCCGCTGATGGAGAGCACCGTCAACGACCTCATCTTCGCCGCGGTCGCGGTCTTCTTCCTCTACACGATCCCGGAGCGGCTGCTGCGGTCGCGGGCGCTGAAGCTGCTGCACCGGCTGCGCTCGCTGGCCCACATCATCGACATGCACCAACTCACCAAGGACCCCGAGCGGCTGCGTACGGGGTTCACTCCGACCTCGGCCAGCGTCCGGCTCACCCTCGACGCCGACCAGCTGATCCACTACCTGGAGTACTGCTCCGAGCTGCTCAGCCTCGTCGGCAAGACGGCCGCACTGTGCGCCGAGGACTCCCAGGACAACGTCGTCCTGGACACGGTCAGCACCGTCGAGGGCCTCACCGTCGACCTCTCCCGCAAGATCTGGCAGAAGATCCAGGTCGTCGGCGAGCTGCGTGAGGACCAGTCCTCCTCATCTGTTTAGGTCCGTTGTATGAGTTCACGGACGGAATGGTCGATCCTCGCGGTCGACACCGGCTCCGGTGAGACCCTCGTCGAGTCCGCCCCGGACCTGCTGCTGCCGACGGCCAGCGTCGCCAAGATCTTCCTGCTGCACCACCTCGCCGAGCTGCTCGACGAGGACCCGTCGCTGGGGCAGCTGATGCTGCGCAAGGACAGCGTCGCGCCGGTGGCCGACAGCGGCCTGTGGCAACACCTCGACGCTCCCGCGCTGACCATGACCGACTGCGCCCGGCTGGTCGGCGCGGTCTCGGACAACCTGGCGACCAACGTGCTCCTCGACCACGTCGGGCTCGCTCCGGTCCAGGCCGTCGCGCGGCGGCTGGCCACGGGCGGGTCGATGCTGAACGACTCGGTCCGCGACGTACGCAGGCCCGAGGACCCGCCGATGCTCTCCATCGGCTGCGCCGCCGACTGGGTCGCCTACTTCCGTACGCCACACCCCACCGTCCTGTCCTGGCTGGCGCCGTCCACGGACCTGTCGATGGTCGCCGCCGCCTTCGGCCTGGACCCGCTGGCCCACACCGAAGCTCCCCCTACCGATCTGGCGAAGGACCTGCGGGTGTGGAGCAAGACCGGCACCGACGACGGCGTCCGCGCCGAGGTCGGGCTGCTCGACGTCGGTGGCCGGCAGGCGGCGTACGCGGTCATCTGCCGTTTCCAGGGTGAAGTCATCCCGGTGCTGGCTCAGATGCGGGCGTACGGCACTCTGATCCTGGATGCGTTGCAGGACGGCGACGCTCCAGGTCCCGGTTCGGCACGGTAGGAGATCAGTTGTTCAGCATCGACCTCGGGAACGGCGCGGAGATGGTCCTGCGTGACCGATCGACCGACTTCGCCGTCCACAAGCTCATCAACGCCAACCTCGACCACCTCCGCGAGTGGGAGCCGTGGGCTCACGGGCAGCAGACCATGCTCAGCGTCGCCGGGTTCGGCACCTACCTGCTGGGCCAGTGGGTCAAGGGCGAGGCGGTCCCGTGCATCATCCGCCAGGACGGCGAGGTCGCCGGCGCCACGACCGCGCGGATCAACCTCTACGAGAAGTCGGCCACGATCGGCTACTGGCTGGGCGAGGCCTACGAGGGCCGCGGCCTGGTCACCCGAGCCGTCTCGGCTCTGCTGGACACGCTCTTCAACGAGTACGACATCGCCCGGGCGATCATCGACACCTCGGTCATGAACAAGCGCAGCCGTGCGGTCGCCGAGCGTCTCGGCTTCACCCACGAGGGCACCATGCGCGGCGCACAGGCCTACCCCGGCGAGCGCCGGGACCTGGTGGTCTACGGGCTCCTGCGCGAGGAGTGGCTAGGGCGCGACCGCGCCTGAGCGGACGAACCGCTCCCCCGCCTGCTTGACCAGCTCGGCCAGCTCGGCGGGCTGCTCGACGGTGAAGTCCGCCTCGACGCCGGCCAGGATCATCATCGGCCAGCCCAGATCGTCGACCTGCATCCGCAGCCGACAGCCGCCCTCGGCGGGCTCGACCTCGCCCCAGCGCCCGACCCGCTGCGCGACCACCTCGGGCTCGACGCCGAAGAGGACGCAGACGTCATGGGCAGCCGGGCGGGAGCGGATCCCCGCCTGCACGTACGTCGCCGCATCCCCGCCCGGGATCTCCCGCGGGCGGAACATCTGACCGGTGGTCGCCGGGTCGCTGACCCGGTCGACGCGGAAGGAGCGCCAGTCCTGGCGAACCCGGTCGTAGGCCAGGAGATACCAGCGGTTGCCGAGCGTCACCAGCCGGTGGGGCTCGACGCGGCGCCGGGTCGGCTCGGCCTCGGGCGCCTGGTAGGTGAACGTCAGCGCCTCGTCGTCGCGACAGGCCTGCGCCAGGATGCCGAGCACGCCGGCGTCCAGCGGCACCCGGCCGCCCCAGGGGATGGAGTCCGTCTGCGAGGTGACCGCGTCCATCCGCCGTCGCAGCCGCGGCGGCATCAGCGCGACGACCTTCCCCAGTGCCTGGGCGGAGACGTCCCCCATCCCCGCGACCATGCCGGCGGCAGCGGTGCGCAGCCCGACGGCGATCGCGACCGCCTCCTCGTCGTCGAGCAGCAACGGCGGCAGCGCGTTGCCGGCCCGGAGCTGGTAGCCGCCGGCCACCCCTCGGGTGGCGTCCACGTCATAGCCGAGATCGCGCAGCCGCTCGATGTCGCGCCGCAGCGTACGGTCGCTGACCTCGAGGCGTACGGACAGCTCCGTGCCTGGCCAGAAACGGTGGGTCTGCAGTAGGGAGAGGAGCTGCAGCATCCGGGCGCTCGTGCTCATGCCGTCGCCTCCGTTGGACAGAGGCAAGGATACGGACGCGACGGCCTGAGGCTGATTGTCGCTCGCTGACGCTCGCTCATGAGACCGACCATAGGCGTCATTGCGGTCAGTTCGTGGCCTGATTCCGCGTGAACCTGGATCGAGCCCGCGTGACGGTCGGCTCGCCCCCTCCTCGAGCCGACCGTCGCCGCGCTACCCCTCTCTTACCCACTCGTCGCACTTCTAAACCGGATCTCGGAAGAAACTTTCAAAAGCGGACAGAAGCTGACCGGATGAGGTCAGAGGCTGAAGACATGACGAACCACAGCAACCAGCGGCCGGTGATCCGCACTCAGGCGCTGACCAGGCACTTCACCCGGAGCAAGAAGACCGTCGAGGCCGTACGCGGGCTCGATCTCGAGATCCACCAAGGTGAGCTCGTCGCCTTCCTCGGCCCCAACGGAGCCGGCAAGTCGACCACCTTGCGGATGCTGACCACCCTCATCCCGCCCACCTCCGGCACCGCCGAGGTCGCCGGCCATGACGTCGTCCGCTCGCGCGGCGCCGTCCGGCGCTCGATCGGCTACGTCGGCCAGGGCAACGCCGCCGCGTTCATCCAGCGCGGCCGCGACGAGCTGATGTCCCAGGCTCGTGCCCACGGCATTCCGCGAGCCGCCGCGAAGGAGCGCATCGAGGAGCTGCTCGTGGCCTTCGACCTGCAGGAGTACGCCGACCGTCCGGTCCAGACGCTCAGCGGGGGCCAGCGGCGGCGGCTCGACATCGCGATCGGGCTGCTCAATCACCCCGAGGTGCTGTTCCTCGACGAGCCGTCGACCGGCCTCGATCCGCAGAACCGCGCCAACCTGCAGGAGCAGATCCGCCGGCTCCACGAGGACGGCACGACGATCGTGCTCACCACCCACTACCTCGAGGAGGCCGACGCGCTCGCCGGACGCGTGATCGTGATCGACCACGGCGTGGTGATCGCCGACGACACCGCCACCCGGCTCAAGGAGAGGCTCGGCGACCTGGTGCTCCTCGGTTTCGGCACCGAGGCGGATGCCACGGCCGCCGCGGCCCGCGCCGAGTCGGCGCTGTCCGGTCCGACCGTCATCGAGCGTTCCGGGACGCAGGTCTCGATCCGCACCCCGCGCGGCGCCGACAGCGCGCCGGCGATGGCCATCGACCTGGCCGCCCACGGCACTCCCGCGATCCGCATGGAGGTCCACACCCCCACCCTCGACGACGTCTTCCTCGACCTGACCGGCCGCAGCCTGCGCGAGTCGGCCCAGTCCACCGCCCAGTCCGCCACCACCCAGACCGAAGGAGCAGCAGCATGACCACCCTCACCGTCCCGACCGCACAGGTACGGCGCACCACCCCAGTGCCGAGCCGCCCGACCGGCTTCCTCACCGACACCTGGACCGTGCTGCTCCGCGAGCTCACGCCCAAGCTGCGCCAGCCCGCCTCCATGCTCTTCGCGATGATGCAGCCGCTGGTCTTCCTGGGCCTCTTCGCGCCGCTCCTGCCCGCCGTCGAGAGCGGCAGCGCGCTGCAGTGGTTCGTGCCGGGCATCGTCGTCATGACCGCGCTGATGGGCGCCTCGATGACCGGCGCGGACCTGACCGCCGAGATCCGCTCCGGCTCTCACGAGCGGCTGCTGGTCTCACCCCTGTCGCGGCCGTCCCTGCTGGTCGGACGGGCCCTGAAGGAGGTCGTGCCGGTGCTGTTCCAGACGGCAGTCATCCTCGCCGTGGTGACACCGTTCAGCTTCGACCTCCATCTCGGCGGCGTCCTGGTCGGAGCCGTCATCGTCTCGCTCTTCGCGATCGGCCTGGGTGCGCTCAGCTTCGCCCTGGCCACCGCCGCGAAGGAGCAGGACTGGGTCTTCTGGACGGTCCAGCAGATGCTGATCTTCCCGCTGCTGCTCCTCTCCGGCGTCCTCCTCCCCCTCGACGGCGCCCCCGGCTGGCTGCGGTTCCTCAGCGACATCAACCCGATGACGTACGTCGTGGAGGCGGAGCGGGCGCTCTTCGCCGGTCAGTTCCCGGCCGATGTCGTCATCGGCGGCTTCGTCGCGGCCGCTGTCGTCGCGGTGGGCGGTGTGCTCGTCGGCGTACGGACCATGGAGAGGTCGAGCTGAAGTCGGGCCAGAACCCGCTTGACCTCAAGTTCACTTCAACTTCCACACTGGACGCATGACACCCCGACTCCGCACGGCCCCGAGCCCGACAACGATCGTGCTCACCGTCATCGCCGGCACGGTGATGATCCCGATCGACATCACGATCGTCGCGGTCGCGATCGCCCGTCTCTCCCAGGAGACGGGCGCTTCGCTGCCGGTGATCCAGTGGGTCGCCACCGGCTACACGCTCGCCCTGGCAACGGTCATCCCGGCCGCGGCCTGGGCGATCAGCCGGTTCGGCGCCCGCCAGGTCTTCCTGACCGCGATCGGCGTCTTCACCATCGGATCCGGACTGGTCGCGGCGTCGTGGAACGTCGAGTCGCTGATCGCGTTCCGGGTGCTGCAGGGGCTCGGCGGCGGCTTCGTGATGCCGGCCGCGATGACCCTGACGCTGCGCTCGGCTCCACCCGAGCAGCGCGGCCGGCTGATGGCCCTGATGGGCCTGCCGGTGCTGGTCGGCCCCGTCTTCGGACCGGTGCTCGGTGGCTGGCTGCTCGACACGATGTCGTGGCGGTGGATGTTCCTGATCAACCTGCCGCTGGGCCTGCTCGGCCTCTTCTTCGGGATGCGGAACCTGCCGCGCCTGGAGCGCGGTCCGAGCGCTCGCCTGGACGTACGCGGCCTGCTCCTGCTTCCTCCCGCGATGGCTCTCCTCGTGCTGGGCACCTCGTTCGCCGAGGGGACGCTGCTCAATGCACAGGTGCTGGTCCCGATCGGGGCCGGGATCGTCCTGGTGGCGCTCTTCGTCCGGCACGCGCTCCGCGCCGCCGCTCCCCTGCTGGACATCCGGCTCCTCGCCCGGCCACTGACCGGCGGCAGCGCCGCGCTCCTGGTCTGCTTCGCCGGCGGCTACTTCGGCTCGATGATCCTGGTGCCGCTCTACTGGCAGGTCGTACGCGGCGAGTCCGCGACCACCGCCGGACTGCTGATGGCTCCCGCCGGCATCGCGGCCGGGATCATGATCCAGGTCTCCGGACGGCTCATCGACCGCTTCCCGCCGCTGCCGGTGATCGGCTCCGGAATCGTGGTCTCGACCATCGGCTTCGGCGCCCTGGCGCTCCAGCTGAGCGCGGACGCGCCGATGCTGGCCCTGGCCACGACCCACGCCATCGCGACCGCGGGCGCCGGGTTCGTGATGCTGCCGACGATGACCATCGCCACCCGCTTCCTCGAGGACAGCGCCATCCCGGCCGGCTCGACGATGATCAACGTGCTGAACCAGGTCGCCACCGCCCTGTGCACCGCCGGCGTCTCGGTGCTCCTGGCCGCCGCGCTCTCCGCCCGCCTTCCCGGTCTGGGCAGCGATGGCATCGGAGCGCTCGGCGCCCTCTCGCCCGCCGAGCGGGTGGCGGTCGCGCCGCTGGCTGCCGAGGCCCTGCAGGTCGCGTTCTGGCTGCCGGTCACGATGATGGCGATCTCTGCAGTGGTCGCGTTCCTCGTCTTCCGCCGTACGCCGTCTGCACAGCGCGTATCCACCGACAGCCCGCGGCCCGTCGCCGCGGTCGCCGACTAGCTCCTACCAGGGGCGGCGGTCGCCGGGATACGGGTTGGGACGGCCCGGGCCGGGGCGGCCCATGTTGGGAGGACCAGGGTTGGGGTGACCGGGGCCGGGTCCGGCGGGATGGACCTGGCCCCGATAGACCGGCCCACCGCCGGGGTACGGCCCGACGGGCCGGACGTGCCGCGGGCCCTGCAGGTCGCGCCGAGGCGGTTCGCGGCGCCGGCGCCGGGCCAGGAGCAGAGAGATGAGCAGCCCCAGACCCGACAGCGCGAGCAGGCCGACGGCGATCTCGACGAAGCCGATCCCGAACAGCCCGCTCGAGGCTGGGGCCGGACCGCCCGAGGCGTCGGTGAACGTCACCGGGCCAGCCGTCTCCGAGTCACCCACGGGCGCGGCCGAGGAAGAATCCGACTCGGACGGTGACGCCGAGGGCGACGTCGACGACGAAGCGGAAACAGAAGGCGTACGCGACGGGGCAGGCGACGCCGTCGCCGACTTCTTGGGCTTCGGGGCCTGACGAGGGGTCGCGGCCTTGGTCGAGGCCGGCGCGGTCGGCGCAGGCTCGGCGGTGGCCTTCGGCTTCTCGGTCGGCCGCGTGCCCGGCGGGTACTTGGCGAAGACCTGGACGCCCCAGGTGGTGTCGTCGACCTCCACGAAGGCGATCCCGATGTGGGTGTAGTCGCCCAGGATGTTGGCCCGGTGTCCGTCGGAGTTCATCCAGCCCCGGTGCATCTCCGCGCCGGTCCGGTAGCCCATGGCGACGTTCTCTCCGACCCCCTGCCACCCCTCCGGCACCTGCTCGGCGAGGTCGGGGTTGTGCGAGAGCGCCCCGTCGGCGCCGATCTTGTAGGCCCACTTCCGCGCCAGGCCGTCGAGGGCGGAGTCGCGTGTCAGCGGGTCCAGGCCCGCGTCGGCACGAGCGGAGTTCGCCAGCCGCTTGATCGTTCCGCCCTCCCCCGCGGAGGCCGGACCAGCGCTGACGAGCAGCGCGGCAGCCGCCAGCAAAAGGGCGAAGACATAGGACACGGGGCGATGCAGGTGGGGGAACATCCCCGCCAGGGTATCGACCTTTACTTGGGAGTGCTGCGCCCGAGGTGGCGCTCGATGTGGGCCGCGATCCCGGCCATCAGCAGGCTCTGCCCGAACGCCGACGGATCATCGGAGTCGGATTCCTCGTCGGGCCCGGCGGGCCGCCAGCTGGCCATCGACTCCATCAGGTTCGGGAACCGCTCCGGATCCGCGTACGTCACGAGCATCTGCTCGAACGTCGCATATGGGTTCTCCTCGAACCGGGCAGCCTCGATCTCGATCCTCGCCTCACCCAAGGCGTACTGCGAGATGATGCCGAGGATCGCCATCTTCTCCTCCGGAGGCAACGTCACCTCTCGGAGGTAGTAGAACCCGAGATCGATCCAGGCGAGGCGGTTCGGTCCGGGAAGCGCGCCGACGAGGGGCAGATCGAGGAACCACGGCCGGCTCAGTGACAGGTCGACCTGCGCGCGCATCCAGGCCGCCAGACCGTCGCGCCAGCCCAGGTCGCGCGCCGGCGCCGGCAGCTCCGCACAGAGCCGGTCGGAGAGCAGGATGAGCAGCTCGTCCTTGTTCTTCACGTGCCGATAGAGGGCCATCGGGGAGCAGCCCAGCGCTTCGGCGACCCGGGCCATCGAGACGGCGGCGAGGCCCTGCTCATCAGCGATGACGTAGGCGGCCTCGACGATCTGGGCGACGCTCAGCCCAGGCTTGGGGCCGCGCCGCCCGGGCGGGGACTTGCCCCACAGACGAGGGATCAGGTCGGAACTCATCACCTCCATCATGCCCTGCTCCCTCCAGAAACGGGTTGACCGACCCACTCTTCTGCGTACTCTATAAACTGTTGATCACGTACGCTATTAGATCGGACGGCTGATGAGCACTTCGAAACGACCTCTGGCGCGCCAGTGGTGGGTCTTCCCACTGGCCGCCGCGACGCTGATCTTCCTGGTGACGGCGCTGCCGCGGTACGTCGGACTGGACCCCTCGCAGTCGCTCGTCGAGACCGACCGAGGGCCGGCCTTCTACCCGGCACTGGTGACGCACATCTTCTTCGGCTCGGTGATGCTCTGCTGCGGCGTACTCCAGCTGTGGCCGTGGCTGCGCGCCAACCACCCGAGGGCGCACCGCTGGACCGGTCGCACCTATGTCGTCACCGCGATCCCGACCGGCGTGGGGGCGCTGGTCACCAGTCAGTTCCCCGCAGCCGGCCCCGCCCAGCAGGTCGGCAACACGTTCCTGGCGGTGCTGTTCCTGCTGTTCACCGTGCAGGGCTACCGTGCCGCGCGGCAGCGTCGCTTCAAGGACCACCGCGAGTGGATGTACCGCAGCTATGCGATGGCGTTCTCGATCATCGCCAACCGCTTCTGGGGCATGGCTCTGATGATGATCTTCGTCCCCGACATCATGACCAACGCCGACCTCGGCACCGACGATGCCACGCTCGCCAGCGCCGCCGCGGCCTCAGCGTGGGTCAGCTGGGTCGTGAACCTGCTGATCGCCGAGTGGATCATCCACCGCAAGCCGCGCCGGCGGGCGGAACGTCAGGCCAGCGCGTCCCGCAGGGTCGAGCGCCAGACGCCGGTGAGCTCCTCGAGCGGGATCTCGACGCTGCCACCGTCGTAGGAGATCGAGTACGCCGCGCCGCCCGTCACACCGAGCTGCGTCGCCGCGACCCCGTGGCGCTCGGCCAGCGAGGTGAGCCGCTCGACGTCGGCGGCCTTCACGGTGACGATCGCTCGGGCGACCGACTCCGAGAAGAGCGCGACGAACGGGTCGCCGGCGAGCGTCACGGAGACGCCGATCCCCGACGACATCGCCGGCTCGGCCAGCGCCTGCATCAGGCCACCGTCGGAGAGGTCGTGGGCGGAAGTGACGAAACGCGCCTCCAGCAGCAGCTCGGCGAGCGCCTTCTCGGCGGCCAGGTTCACCTTCGGCGGCAGCCCGCCGAGGTGGCCGTGGACGACGTGGGCCCACTCCGAGCCGGAGAGCTCCTCGTGGGTCTCACCGAGGAGGACGACGACCTCGTCGGCCGCCTGGAAGTCCGAAGGCGTACGCGTGGTGACGTCCTCGATCACACCGAGCGTCGCGACCACCGGCGTGGGGTGGATGGCGGTCTCGCCGGTCTGGTTGTAGAGGGAGACGTTGCCGCCGGTCACCGGGATGCCGAGCTCGAGGCAGGCGTCCTTCAGGCCACGGGTGGCCTCGGCGAACTGCCACATCACGTCGGGGTCCTCCGGGGAGCCGAAGTTGAGGCAGTCGGAGATGGCCAGCGGCTTGGCGCCGACGGAGGCCACGTTGCGGTAGGACTCGGACAGCGCGAGCTGTGCACCTGCGTACGGGTCCAGCTTGGCGAAGCGACCGTTGGCGTCGGTGGCGAGCGCGACGCCGAGGTTGGTCGACTCGTCGACGCGGATCATGCCGCCGTCGGCGGGCTGGGAGAGCACGGTGTTGCCGCGGACGTAGCGGTCGTACTGCTCGGTGATCCAGGACTTGTCGCACAGGTTCTCCGAGGCGACCAGCTGGAGGACGGTCGAGCGGAGCTCGTCGGCCGAGGCCGCGCGCGGAAGCTTCTCGGCCACGTCGGCCTGAAGCGCGTCCTGCCACGACGGGCGGGCGTAGGGGCGCTCGTAGACGGGGCCGTCGTGGGCCACGGTGGTCGGGTCTACGTCGACGATGGTCTCGCCGTGCCAGTCGACGCGCAGCCGGCCCTCGCCGGTCACGGTGCCGATCACGGCCGCCTCGACGTCCCACTTGGCGCAGATGTCCATGAAGGTCGCCTCGTCCTCGGGCGCGATGACCGCCATCATCCGCTCCTGGGACTCGCTCATCAGGATCTCCTCCGGAGCGAGCGTCGAGTCGCGCAGCGGCACGCGCTCGAGGTGCACGTGCATGCCGCCGTCACCGGCAGCCGCGAGCTCGGAGGTGGCACACGAGATGCCGGCCGCGCCGAAGTCCTGGATTCCGCGGACGATGCCGGCGGCGAAGAGCTCGAGGGTGCACTCGATCAGCAGCTTCTCCATGAACGGGTCGCCGACCTGGACGCTCGGGCGCTTCGCCGGACCGTCCTCGTCGAACTCGACGCTCGCGAGGATGGAAGCGCCGCCGATGCCGTCGCCACCGGTGCGCGCGCCGTACATGATCACCAGGTTGCCGGCACCGGACGCCTTGGCGAGGTGGAGGTCCTCATGGCGCAGTACGCCGACGCAGAGCGCGTTGACCAGCGGGTTGCCGAGGTAGGAGGCGTCGAAGACGGCCTCGCCACCGATGTTGGGCAGACCCAGGCAGTTGCCGTAGTGACCGATGCCGGACACGATCCCGGGCAGCACCCGGTGGGTGTCCTCCTCGGACAGCGGCCCGAAGCGGAGCGGGTCCATCACAGCGACCGGCCGCGCGCCCATCGCGAGGATGTCGCGGACGATGCCGCCGACGCCGGTCGCGGCGCCCTGGTGGGGCTCGACGTAGGAGGGGTGGTTGTGGGACTCGACCTTGAACGTGACCGCGTAGCCCTGCCCGACATCGAGCACCCCCGCGTTCTCGCCGATGCCCGCGAGCATCTTGCCGGCCGGGGTCTCCTGGGGGATCTCGCCGAACTGCTTCAGGTGCACCTTGGAGGACTTGTAGGAGCAGTGCTCCGACCACATCACCGAGTACATCGCCAGCTCCGCACCGGTCGGCCGGCGGCCGAGGATGCGCTTGATCTCGGCGTACTCGTCCTCCTTCAGGCCGAGCTCGGCCCAGGGCTGCTCGCGGTCGGGGTCACCGGCAGCGTGGTGCACGGTGTCCAGGAGCGGAAGATCGGACGCAACGGCAGCGGACGAAGTCTCGGTCACGGGCAGAAATCTACGTCAGAAGTGCCCAATCCCCTTAGTCGTCAGCGGGGCAGCCCGCGCCACTCCCGCAGGTCGCGGATCTCACCGAACTCCTCGAGCGCCTGCCGGGCGACCTCACCGTCCCCGGCGTAGGCGGCGACGCTCCAGCCGTGACCCTCCACCATCTCGGCGGTGATCCAGGAGGCCTCACCATGCGGGGTGGGCAAGCGGCGCGGGCGCCAGGAGAGTGACATCGCGCCGTCGAGGCGCTGCTCGATCCTCGGGGTCGAGCCGGTGGCGGCGTACTTCCTCTGGCCGGTCCGCCAGTCGCTCCAGTAGGCGTAGTGGAGGTGGACATGGGTGCCGCGCCAGGACATCGAGCACTCCACGAAGAGATCGCGCGCGTCGGTCTCGCCGGGAGCGCACTCGGCGCTCCGAGCCGCGTCCTCGTAGCCGGGAAAGACCCACTTCAGGCCGTCCGCGCCGCGCGGGTCCGGGCACCGGGTCAGGGAGCCGGAGCCGTTGCCGTCCCAGCAGACGTAGGGCGTGTTGGTCTGCTTGGTGGTCGAGCTGACCTGGTCGGCGACCGCGAACGGCCCGATCACCTCGCCGCCGTGCGCGACATGGATGATCCCAGCGACCGTCAGCGCGAGCATGACCGTGATCGCGAAGAGGACCGGCGTCACCCGATCGCGTCGCTGCTGCACAGGTCCCCACCCCCTTGGCGATCCATTCCTTTACCAAGGTAACGCCGCCGCGCGGCTTTGGTTAGGGCCCTTCTGTCACGGGACCAACGTCCCTTTGCGTCCGCCACCCGAGACCTCCGCCCACCTGTTGAACCTCGGCCTAGTCTTCTATCTGTAGTTATTCACTAAAGAAAGGTCATACGGTGTCCTCCCCCAGCACGTTCAGCCGACGCAGCCTCCTCGCCACCGGGGCCGGCGCGGTCGCCGCCACCGGCCTCGCCAGCCCCGCCAACGCAGCCACCGAGGTGCCGTTCAAGGCCCGCAAGGTCAACCGGCCCAAGCGCAAGCCCAACCTCCTGGTCATCCTGGGCGACGACCTCGGCTGGGCCGATCTGTCCTGCTACGGCTCCCCCGACATCGAGACGCCCAACCTGGACCGGCTCGCAGCCTCGGGCGTGCGGTTCACCGATGCCTACTCAGCATCCTCGGTCTGCTCCCCGACCCGCTTCGGCCTCTACACCGGGCGCTACCCCGGTCGCCTCGCGGGCGGGCTGCCGGAGCCGATCGCGTCCCCCAACGAGCTGCACGGGATCCCGCTCGACCACCCGACACTGGCATCGCTGCTCAAGGAGCAGGGCTACGCGACGGCGCTCTTCGGCAAGTGGCACTGCGGCTTCCTGCCCTGGTACAGCCCCACCCGGGTCGGCTGGGACGAGTTCTTCGGCAACTTCTCCGGCGGGATCGACTACTTCTCGAAGTTCAGCCACAACGGGGCGTACGACCTCTACGAGGACGAGGTGGAGGCCGAGGACCTTCGCTACTACACCGAGATCGTCACCGAGAAGGCCGTCAGCTTCATCGAGCGCGACCACGACGCCCCGTGGCTCCTCAACCTCAACTTCACCACCCCGCACTGGCCCTGGGAGGGGCCTGACGACAAGGCGGTGAGCGACGAGCTGACCGCCCGGATCGAGAACGGCGAGAAGGGCGTGCTGTTCCACAACGACGGCGGCTCGCTGGCGACGTACAAGACCATGGTCGAGGACCTCGACCAGTCGATCGGCCAGGTCATCAAGGCACTCGAGCGCACCGGCCAGCACCGCGACACCGTCGTCTTCTTCGCCAGCGACAACGGCGGCGAGCGGTTCTCCAACGTGTGGCCGTTCACCGGAGCGAAGTCGAGCCTCAACGAGGGCGGGATCCGGGTGCCCACCATCCTGAGCTGGCCGGGCACCCTGCCCGGTCGCCAGGTCAGCGACGAGCCCGCGGTCACGACCGACTGGACCGCGACCTTCCTGGAGCTCGCCGGCGCGACGCCGTCGCCGGACTACCCGCTGGACGGCACCAGCCTGGTCCCGCTCCTCTTCGGCGGCCGGCCGCGCGAGACCCAGGACCTCTTCTGGCGCATGCGCGGACAGCGGGCGCTGCGTCGCGGCTCGCTGAAGTACCTGCAGCTCGACGGCACCGACCACCTCTACGACCTGAGCGAGGACGTACGCGAGCAGGCCGACCTGGCCCGGAAGCGGCCCGAGGACCTGGCGGAGCTCCGTGCAGCCTGGGAGAAGATCGACGAGACGCTGCTGGGATACTCCTGATGTGAGCCTGGGCGAGTCCACTGGTAACTGAGTGACGGTTGTGACTACCGTGACGAAATATGGGGGACTTCACCAGGCTCAAGTACGTCAGACGGGCGCTCGGCGCGGGCTTGATCTCGGGCGTCGTCGGCGTCGCAGGGCTGGCAACACCCAGCCCCGCGGCGGCCGCGAACCCGGTCACTCCGGGCAACTTCACCGGCTATGGCTTCGACCAGTGCCAGGCGCCGTCGCAGGCGGCGATGGACCGATGGTGGAAGCACTCCAACTTCGGCGCGGTGGGCATCTACATCGCCGGTAACTCGCGCGGCTGCCGCACGCAGACCAACCTCAGCGCGACCTGGGTGCGCAAGCAGCAGGCCCGTGGCTGGCGGCTGCTGCCGATCACGCTCGGGCCGCAGGCCTCGTGCAACCCGCACTTCCCGCGCTACCGCGACGATCCGCGGATCAGCGCCCGCTCGACCGACCAGTACGCCACCGCCAAACGCCAGGGCATCAACCAGGCCAACGCGACCGTCGACGCCGCCAAGCGCTACGGCATCGCCGCCGGGAGCACGATGTTCTACGACCTCGAGGGGTTCGACATCGGCAACGAGCGCTGCCGCGAGTCGGCGATGTGGTTCGTCTCGGCCTGGAGCCACCGGATCAAGAAGCTCGGCTACCGGCCGGGGATGTATTCGAGCGCGTCGTCCGGGATCAAGGCGATGTACGCCGTCTGGCACGCGCAGCCGCGCGGGTTCGTCTATCCCGCCGACCTGTGGATCGCCGACTGGGACGGTCGCGCCGGCACCTCGACCAAGTACATCCCCGACAAGCCGTGGAACCCGCACCGCCGCGTCAAGCAGTACCGCGGCCCGCACAAGGAGACCCACGGCGGCGTCACCATCGAGATCGACTCCAACTACGTCGACCTCGGCCGCGGCTCCTACGCGCGGCCGGTGACGCATTGCGGCGGCGTGCCGGTCAGCTTCACCAGCTATCCCGCCCTGAAGCCGCGCACCAGCTCCTACACTCCCTCGCCGATCTACACCAAGGCGCTCGAGTGCATGCTCCGCGAGCGCGGGAACTTCGGCGGCCCCATCGACGGGACGTACGACCGGGGGCTGGTGAGCTCGGTCAACGCCTGGCAGCGCTCGCACGGCCTGACGGTGCGCAAGACCTGGACCCAAGGTGCCTGGAAGACGCTGTGGGCGGCCAACAGCCGCCCGCTCCTGAAGCGTGGCTCGGCAGGCGAGAGCGTCCGCGACCTCCAGCGCGCCCTCAGCGCCACCTCCGCGCCGGAGCGCCCGAAGATCACCGGCGTCATGGACTGGAACACCCAGGTCGCCCTCGTCGCCTACCAGAAGCGCCTCGGCCGCACCGCGAACGGCATGGCCACCGAGGTCACCTGGTACGACCTAGCCCACGGCCGCTGAGTCCGAGCAGAACAGGTGCTGCGCGGCGCTCGCGTGACCGACGGTCTTCGTCCCGTCCTCCTCGGTCTGCGGCGTCATCGACTCGGGGAAGGGCGGGGCGACCACGCCGAGGCAGAACCTGACCTCGTCGACGTCCCTCGGGATCGACATCGGTCCGGTTCCGAGGTCGCTCCCGAACGGGTGGAACCAGGTCAGCGGCAACGCCGACCTCACCTCCACCTCGACAGCCTCCCCCGGCGCCAACTCGGTGACCCCGACATCCGGGATCGACGCCCAGGTCTGGTCGGTGTCCGGGAACCCGAACAACGCCTGTGAAAGCAGTGCCCCGCCGCCGGCGTCCTCGGTCACGTACGCCGCATCCTCCCGGTAGCGGACGCCGGCCCCGGCGGCGACCCCTGGCCGGTTGATGAGCAGCAGCGGCTCGTCACCGTCGTTGGCGAACCGGTAGCTCACCCGGACCTCGGTGTCCCGGACCGTCACCTCGGCGTCGTACCTCGCCTCCGGCGCCGGCGCCGAGCCCGACGGCCCGAACTCGCCGTAGGGCGAGTCCTCAGCGCACCCGCCGAGAGACATCAGCAGCGCCACCGCGAGTACGCCGATGCGCGTCATCAGTCCAGGGACACCGGATCGGAGCAGAAGATCTGCTGGGAGTCCGCGGCCGAGTCGGAGTGGGCGAGGCCGGTCACCTTGGCCGGGACGCCCTTGGGGTAGAGGTCGCGGAGGTCGAGGACACCGACGCAGAAGATGACCTCCTCGACCGGGTCCGGGAGTTCTGGGACGGAGTCGTCGTCGAACGGTCGGTATT
>JALZDD010000527.1 GCA_030862715.1 Actinomycetota bacterium
ACGCTGGCGCTGGTTGCGCGCGATGATGACGCCTGTCGCGGTGACTCCGGCCAGGCCGGCGAGACCGACGATCTTCCACACGCGTGCACTGCCGAAACTCATAGGACCCCCTGCTCACGATGTCTGACGACACCACTATCTCCCTTGCCGACGCCGTGGACCAGACCCGTACCGGTGATCTGTGGCTCTTCCGAGGCCGTTCGGCCGCCGATCGAGCGATCCGGATGCTCAGCAACGCGCCGGTCAACCATGTCGGGATGGCGGTGGTGCTCGACGACCTGCCGCCATTGATGTGGCACGCCGAGCTCGGCAAGGGGCTGCTCGATCTCTATACCGGCACCCACCACCGTGGCGTACAGCTCCATGATCTGCGTGCTGCCGTCGAGCAGTGGGCCGGTCGCTACGAGCAGCAGGTCTGGCTGCGCCAGCTGACCGCCGACATCGACCGGCCGCGCGAGGATGCGCTGCTCCGGACGATCGCCCGGCTCGACGGCACCCCGTTCCCGTCGACCGCCGCGCTAGCCGGACGCTGGGCGCGGGGGAGGGTGCGCTCGAAGGCTGGGCTCGAGCAGGTCTTCTGCGCCGAGGTCGTCGCCGCGACCTACCAGGAGATGGGCCTGCTCGACGACGAGCGCCCGACCAACTACTACGACCCGGGTCGCTTCTGGTCCGGCGACCACCTGACCCTTCAGGACGGGGCGGTCCTAGGTAGCGAGGTACGCGTCGTCGGCTGAACCGCGGCCCGCGAGGCGGAGGGCGAGGGAGACCTCGCCGCTCTCGACTAGGGTGCCGATGACGAGAGCCCGGAGGCCACGGAGCAGAGCGTCGTGGTCGACCAGGTCGGGTGCCGCGAGCGCGTGCAGCAGGTAGCCGTGCACGAGGGCGAGCAGGGAGTCGGGATCGGTCCGGGTAGCGCCCGCGACGGTCGCCGCACGGTCCGAGACGGCGCGGCCGGCGGTGAGCGCCTCGGCCACCACGGGGCGGAACTGCGGCTCGCGGGCGGCGTGGAGCAACCCCTCGAGGAAGGCGAGCGAGTCGGTCGGCGGTGACATCAGCGCCGCGGCGAACGCCTCGGCCATCGCGTCGGTGCCGGACTCGGTCTCGGCGAGCTCGTCGGCGAGCGTACGCAGCCGGGCGACGTCCTCGGCCACGCCGGTGCGGAGCGCTTCGGCCGCCAGGTCGGTGATCGAGTCGAAGAAGTAGCCGACGGTGGCCAGTGGCAGCCCGGCGCGCTCGGTCACGGCCCGGTGGGTGACGCCGGCCATGCCCTTCTCGGCAGCCACCTCGATCGTGGCGCGGACGAGAGCGTCGCGTCGCTGCCTGGCGCTGTCACCGTGCCGTCGCTTCATGGGCAGAGTGTTTCACGCAAACCAGCAAGAAGTCTGGAAGATCTTCTAGACTTTTGGGAGGCGATCCAGCACGCTGTCCGACATGACCGCACCGGCCCGCGTACACGCCTTCACCGACGACGCCCTCGGCGACCACGACGCCGTCGAGATCGCCCGCCTCATCCGCGACGGCGAGCTGAGCGCCGCAGAGGTCGAGGCAGCGGCGGTCTCCCGGCTGCGGCAGGTGGCCCCGGGCCTGCACGCGATGGCGTACGAGGCCTACGACGCGCCCCGCCGCGCGGATGCCGACACCGGACTGCTCCACGGCGTACCGACCCTGCTCAAGGACAACACCGACCTCCTCGGGATGCCGACCAACCACGGGTCGGAGGCATTCCGGGCGCGCCCGGCCACCCGCGACGGGCGGTACGCGACCCAGTTCCTCAGCGCCGGGATGACCGTGCTGGGGAAGAGCCGGATGCCGGAGTTCGGGCTGAACGCGACCACCGAGTTCCGAAGCGGTCCGGCAACACCCAACCCCTGGAACACGCACCACTCCGTCGGCGCATCCTCCGGCGGGTCGGCGGCCCTGGTCGCCGCCGGAGCCGTGCCGCTCGCGCACGCCAACGACGGCGGCGGCTCCATCCGGATCCCGGCTGCGGCCGCCGGACTGGTCGGGCTCAAGCCCAGTCGCGGGCGGCACATCGACGGCGAGATGGCCCGCACGCTGCCGATCAACATGGTCAGCGAGGGCGTGGTCACGCGGACGGTCCGCGACACCGCGACCTTCCACGCCGCGCTCGAGCGACACTGGCGCAACCCGGCGCTGCCTCCCCTCGGGCTCGTCGAGGGCCCCGCGCGACGGCGGCTCCGGGTCGCGATGATCATCGAGTCGGTGACCGACGCCGTCGTGGACACGCCGACGAAGGCGGCCGTCGAACGGACCGCGACGCTGCTGGAGGAGCAGGGCCACAGCATCGAGCCGGTCCCCATCCCCGTCGACGCGCGCTTCGGCGACGACTTCCTCAGCTACTGGGGCCTGCTCGCATTCCTCGCCGGCAACCTCGGCCGCCTGACCATCGACCGTACGCTCGACACCGGCCGCCTCGACGGCCTCACCGACGGTCTGCGTCGCGCCTTCACCTCCGGTGGCTGGCGCCAGACACCGGCCGCACTCCTGCGCCTGCGGCGGGCCGCGGCGGCGTACGCCTCGGTCTTCGACCAGCACGACGTGGTCCTGTGTCCGGTCGTCGCCGGCATCACCCCGCCGCTGGGTCATCTCTCCCCGAACGTGCCGTTCGAGGAGCTGGTCGACCGGCTCCTGCGGCATGTCGCGTTCACGCCGCTGCAGAACATCACCGGCGCACCGGCGATCTCACTGCCGATGGGGCTCAGCGAGGAGGGGCTGCCGATCGGGGTCCAGCTCTCCGCGGCGTACGGCGACGAGCGGACCCTCCTCGAGCTCGCCTATGCCCTCGAGGAGCAGTCGCCGTGGCCACGGATCCAAGACGGACAGATCACAGCATCGTAGAGGCCTTCTCCAGCACCCGGCGCAGGATCTGCTCCATCTCGTCGAACTCGGCCTGGCCCACGGTGAGGGGCGGGGAGAGCTGAATGACGGGTTCGCCGCGGTCGTCGGCGCGGCAGTAGAGGCCTTCGGACCACAGCGCCTTGGAGACGTACCCGTAGAGGATCCGCTCGCACTCCTCCTCGGTGAAGGACTCCTTGGTGGCCCGGTCCTTGACCAGCTCGATGCCGTAGAAGTAGCCGGTGCCGCGTACGTCGCCGACGATCGGCAGGTCCTTCAGCTTCGAGAGCGTGGCCAGGAACGCGGCCTCGTTGCGGCGTACGTTGCCGAGCAGGTCCTCGGCCTCGAAGAGGTCGAGGTTGGCCATTGCCACCGCGGTGGAGACGGGGTGACCGCCGAAGGTGTAGCCGTGGTAGAAGGTGTCCTCGCCGGAGAGGAACGGCTCCATCAGCCGGTCGGAGATGATCGTGGCGCCCAGCGGCGCGTATCCCGAGGTCAGCCCCTTGGCCGAGGTGATCATGTCGGGCACGTAGCCGAACCGCTCCGAGCCGAACATCG
>JALZDD010000020.1 GCA_030862715.1 Actinomycetota bacterium
TCCCTCGTGCGCGCCGCCCTGGAGTCGGTGGACCTGATCTGCGCCGGCGCCGCCCACGCCGGCTTCGGCGCCGGCGTCCGCGCCACGGCGTACGGCCTCCGGTCGCTCTCCGACAACGAGTCCGCGCGCTTCGGCCTCCTCAAGGCACCGAAGAGCACGGTCCTCCAGCCCGGCCCCGTCCACGGCGGGGTCACGACCGACGCCGTCGCCGAGCTGGACCGCATCTTCGCCCACCAGATCGCCTGAAACCCCGCCGAGAATGCAGTTGTGGGCGACGAAACCACAGTTTCGCCGCCCACAACCACCTATTCGGCGGGATCAGACCGGGACGAGCTCCACGGCACCGACCGCGTAACGGGCCAGGATGGTGCGGGCCACCTCGGGGTGGGCGCCCATCGGGTCGCTGACCGCGACGGCGCCGGCCTCGAGGGCGAGCTCCTTGGCGCGGTCGGGAAGCTGTCCGGGAGCCAGGAAGAGCATGCCGACGGCGATGTGGCGGCGGCCCTCGGCGCGGAAGGCACGGACGGCCTCGCCGGTGGCCGGCGGCGCAGCCGAGGCGTACGCTGCCACGACCGGCAGCTTGTGGTGGGCACCCCAGATCCGGGCCAGGCGGGCCACCGACTGGTTGGCCAGCGAGTCCGAGGAGCCGGCGGCAGCCAGGACGAGCGCGTCGAGCTCGCGCACCCGCGCGGCCTTGAGCGACGCCCGCAGGCGCTCGTCGAGCACCTGGAGGAAGACGCTCTCGAGGCCGAGGATCTCGCTGGTGTGGATACGCAGGCCGGAGTGGCGCGCGGTGGCCTCGGCGATGACCGAGGGTACGTCGACGCGGGCGTGGAACGCCTCGGTCAGGAGCAGGGGCACGACGACGATCTCGTCGTGGCCGGCCTTGACCAGCTTGTCGATGACGGCCTGGAAACGCGGCCGGGAGTGGTCGAGGAAGGCGGCTTCGATGCGGAGGTCGGGGCGCAGGGCGCGTACCTCGGCCACGAGGGCGTTGATGGTCGCGGCTGACTGCGGATCGCGGCTGCCGTGAGCCAGGGCTACCAGAGCGGGAGCTGCCATTGTCTTCATCCTTCGGGTGTTGCGGGTCTGTGTTCCGTACGCCCTTCGGGCGGGCGGAAAGTCTGTGGTGGTGGAGGTGCTGATCAGGCGTGGATGCCGCACTCGGTCTTGCCGGTGCCGGCCCATCGCCCGCTGCGCGGGTCCTCGCCGGGGGCTACCCGGCGGGTGCACGGCGCGCAGCCGATCGAGGGATACCCGTCATAGACGAGCGGGTTCACGAGCACTCCGTTGTCCTCGATATATCGCTCGACCTGCTCGTCGGACCATCGCGCCATCGGCGAGACCTTGACCTTCTGGCGCTTGGCGTCCCAGCCGATGACCGGGGCGATGACCCGGTTCTTCGTCTCCGCGCGGCGCAGGCCGGTGGCCCAGGCGTCGTAGGAGGCGAGCGAGTCGGCCAGGGGCTTGACCTTGCGCAGTGCGCAGCACAGGTCGGGGTCGGTCCGGTAGAGGTCCTTGCCGTATTCGGCGTCCTGCTCCGCCACGCTCTGCACGGGCGTGATCGTGAGGAGGTTGACCGGCATCGTCGCCTCGACGGCGTCGCGGGTGCCGATCGTCTCGATGAAGTGGTAACCCGTGTCGAGGAAGACCACGTCGATCCCGGGCACGACCTTCGAGGCGAGATGAGCCAGGACCGCGTCACCCATGGAGGACGTGATCGCGAATCGCTCGCCGAAGGTGGCGGCGGCCCACTCGATGATCGTCTCGGCCGGGGCGAGCTCGAGTTCGGCTCCCCAGTGGGAGACGATCTCGCGCAGCTCCTCGGGCGTACGTCCCTCGGTGTCGACCGCGCGGTTGGCCCTTGCGGCTGCTGTGCTGACGCTCATCGGTGCGCCTCCTTCGTGGTTGCCCGAGAGATCTGTGGCCGGGAGATCTGGCCAAGTGACTTCAGCTGGAAGGCGCGCAGGCAGGCGCGGCATTCCCAGGACCCGTGCGTGGCCTCGTGCGGCCACAGGTCGGTCTCGCCACAGAACGGGCAGTGGAACGGGGTGCTTGCGCGCTCGCTCATGCGGGCACCTCGCTCAAGGCCTTCTCGCCGCGCAGCAGTACCTCGTCGGCCCGCAGGGTCCAGGCCGAGAAGGTCTCGCCCTGCTCGCGGTCTGCCAGGTAGTTGACGACCAGCGCGGAGATGTAGTCGTCGAGTCCGGCCGAGGTGACCTTGTGCGCGCGCAGCTTGCGGCCGAAGTTGGCGGTCAGCCCGGTCGCGCCGCCCAGGTGAACCTGGAAGCCCTCGACCTGGTTGCCCTCGTCATCGAGGACCAGCTGGCCCTTGAGCCCGATGTCGGCGACCTGGGTCCGCGCGCAGGCGTTGGGGCAGCCGTTGACGTTGACGGTGATCGAGGCGTCGAGCTCCGGGAACCGCGACTCGAGCGAGGCGATCAGGTCACGCGCGCGGTCCTTGGTGTCCACGATCGCGAGCTTGCAGAACTCGATCCCGGTGCAGGCCATCGTGTTCTGGCGCCAGTTGGAGGGCCGGGCCGAGAAGCCGATCGCGTCCAGGTCGGTGACCAGGTCCTCCACGACCTCAGGGTCGACACCGATCAGCACGATCTTCTGGTACGGAGTGAGCCGAGCGCCCTCGACGGCGAACTTCTCCATGACGCCGGCGAGCTCAACCAGGTGGGTGCCGGAGATGCGGCCGGCGATCGGTGCCAGGCCGACGTACTTCTTGCCGTCCTTCTGGTCGTGGATGCCGACGTGGTCGCGGTGGCCGAGGGGCGACTCGGGGGAGGGGTTGGAGACGAGCTGGCGGTCGAGGTACTCGTTCTCGAGGACCTCGCGGAACTTCTCCTTGCCCCAGTCGGCGACCAGGAACTTCAGCCGGGCCCGCGAGCGGAGCCGGCGGTAGCCGTAGTCGCGGAAGATGCCGGCGACGCCGGCCCACACGTCGGCGACCTCGTCGATCGGCACCCACACGCCGAGCTTCTCGGCCAGGCGCGGGTTGGTCGAGAGACCGCCGCCGACCCAGACGTCGAAGCCGGGGCCGTGCTCGGGGTGCACGGTGCCGACGAAGGCGATGTCGTTGATCTCGGGCGCCACGTCATGGGAGGGGTGGCCGGTCAGCGCGGTCTTGAACTTGCGCGGGAAGTTCGAGAAGGCGGGGTCGCCCAGGTAGCGGGACTCGATCTCGCGCAGCGCCGAGGTGCCGTCGATGATCTCGTCGGCGGCGACGCCGGCGACCGGCGAGCCGAGGAAGGGCCGCGGCGAGTCGCCGCAGGCCTCGGTCGAGTGCAGCCCGACCTCCTCGAGGCGCGACCAGATCTCCGGCACGTTCTCGATCTCGATCCAGTGGTACTGGATGTTCTCGCGGTCGGTGATGTCGGCGGTGTCCCGCGCGAAGTCGACGCCGATCTGACCCAGGGTGCGCACCGCGGCGGGGGAGAGGAGCTTGCCGTCGGAGCGTACGCGCATCATGAAGTAGCGGTCGTCGAGCTCCTCTTCCTCGAGGATGGCCGTCTTGCCGCCGTCGATCCCGGGCTTGCGCTGGGTGTAGAGACCGAACCAGCGGAAGCGGCCGCGCATGTCGGCCGGGTCGATCGAGTCGAACCCCCGCTTGGAGTAGGTGTAGAGGATCCGGTCGCGAACGTTGAGCGGGTCGTCGTTCTTCTTCGACTCCTCGTTCTTGTTCAGCGGCTCGGTGTAGCCGAGGGCCCACTGACCCTCGCCCTTCTTGGGCCGGGGGATCTCGGTTCGGGTGGCGCGCTTGGCCTGAAACCGGTTGTCGCTCATGTCAGAGAAACCTTTGCGTCGGTCGTGGACGCACGGCGGAGCAGGGACGTGCTCGCGGCGGGCGCCCGGGATGTCTGTCGGGCGGCGGGCCAGCGGCTCGACGCGGTGAAATGCGGAGCGCTGGGCGTCAGTGGCGCCAACAGATCGAGCTGCGGATGCGGCAATAGTCCACGTGGCGTCGAACCACGAGGTGCGCATGTGTTGCAGCAGTGACCATGTCAAGGAGTCTCAGGTAGCGGACGGCCGTCACGCAATCTGGAATCCCGATATATGAGACATTGGTCCGTTATGTGGGACATTCCCGCTTGCTCACGCGGGCGGTGTGGCCGAGGTCACCATCTGGTCACAGTCTCTCAACCAGGCTGAGTGGGCGGTCATTCCCGCGGGCGGTGATAGAGGACGTACGCAACGCACCGGGCGACCACGATGCTGCTCTCGTCCACGCGGCTGACTACGCTGTGACTTATGAGCGATCTGTCCGCCTTGACGAGTTCTGCCTACAACCAAGCCCTCGAGGTCATCGCCTCCGTGGAGCCCCGCATCGCCGAGGCGACCAAGCAGGAGCTCGCTGACCAGCGCGCCAGCCTCAAGCTGATCGCGAGCGAGAACTACGCGAGCCCCGCCACGCTGATGACGATGGGCACCTGGTTCTCCGACAAGTACGCCGAGGGCACCGTCGGTCACCGCTTCTACGCCGGCTGCCAGAACGTCGACACCGTCGAGCAGATCGCCGCCGAGCACGCCAAGGAGCTCTTCGGAGCGGAGTACGCCTACGTGCAGCCGCACTCCGGCATCGACGCCAACCTGACGGCGTACTGGGCCATCCTCGCCCACCGGGTCGAGGGCCCGTGGCTGGAGAAGATGGCCGTCAAGAACATGAACGAGCTCTCCGAGGCCGACTGGGAGACGCTGCGCGGCGAGCTCGGCAACCAGCGCCTGCTGGGCATGTCGCTGGACGCCGGCGGCCACCTCACCCACGGCTTCCGCCCGAACATCTCCGGCAAGATGTTCCACCAGAACCAATACGGCACCGACCCGGAGACCGGGCTGCTCGACTACGACTCGCTGCGTGCCAAGGCCAAGGAGTTCCAGCCGCTGATCATCGTGGCCGGCTACTCCGCCTACCCGCGCCGGGTGAACTTCGCCAAGATGCGCGAGATCGCCGACGAGGTCGGCGCCACCCTGATGGTCGACATGGCCCACTTCGCCGGCCTCGTCGCCGGCAAGGTCTTCCAGGGCGAGGAGAACCCGGTCCCCTACGCCCACGTCGTCACCTCGACCTCCCACAAGTCGCTCCGCGGCCCGCGCGGCGGCTTCATCCTGGCCACCGAGGAGTACGCCCCGAGCGTCGACCGCGGCTGCCCGATGGTCCTCGGTGGCCCGCTCTCGCACGTCATGGCCGCGAAGGCCGTCGCCTTCGCCGAGGCGAAGCAGGAGAGATTCCAGATCTACGCCCAGGAGGTCGCCGACAACGCCAAGTCGCTCGCCGAGGGCTTCCTCAAGCGCGGCGCCAAGCTCGTCACCGGCGGCACCGACAACCACCTCGTCCTCCTCGACGTGACCTCCTTCGGCCTCACCGGCCGCCAGGCCGAGTCGGCGCTGCTCGACTCCGGCGTGGTCACCAACCGCAACTCGGTCCCCTCCGACCCCAACGGCGCCTGGTACACCTCGGGCATCCGCCTCGGCACCCCGGCGCTGACCACGCGCGGCTTCGGCGCCGACGAGTTCGACCGCGTCGCCGAGCTCATCGTCGACGTGCTCTCGAAGACGACCCCGGGCACCACCAAGGCCGGCGGCCCGTCCAAGGCGTCCTACGCCATCGAGGACTCCGTCGCCGACAACACGAAGGCCGCCGCGGCGGAGCTGCTCGCGAAGTTCCCGCTGTACCCCGGTCTCGACCTCGCCTGATCCCGTGCCTGCTCCGAAGCGACCCAGCTCGATCCCCGGCGTCGGGGCCCCTGAGAAGGTGGTCCCGACGGCGGAGGTGCGTGTCGTCGTCGAGGACGAGTGGCCGGCGCTCAAGAAGGTGCGCCTCGCGGCTCTCCAGGACACTCC
>JALZDD010000576.1 GCA_030862715.1 Actinomycetota bacterium
GATATGCGGCGGCGGCGCCGCGGGCGGCGCGGCGACCGGCAGGGGAGCGGGCGGCGGGGTCGGGCGCGCGGCCCGGTTCGCCTCCTCCCGGATCGACCGCAACCGGGTCATGAGTACGTCGGCCCGCAGCAGGGTGCCGTAGAGCTCTTGCGCGACGGCGTTCTCCAGCGGCAGCCCGCAGTGCGGGCAGGGGCTGGTGCCGGGCTCGAAAGCCTCCCGGCAGTCGGGGCAGCGACCAGGATCGGCGTACTTCACAGCCAACCATCCTTGCGTAGATCCGCCGATGCGCGTGCGGGAAACGCAGGGTGTGCGCTGAGACTTGATCCCGAATGACAACCGGCTTCGACCCATAACTGCAGGTCGAAGCCGGTTGTTGCTTGTGGGCAGGGGCGGGGTCGAACCGCCGACCTATCACTTTTCAGGCGATCGCTCGTACCAACTGAGCTACCTGCCCAAGCGAGGTGAAACATTACCGGAAGCGCCCGCGACGTTCCGAATCGGGACCCGAACACGGACGTACGGCCTCGCTTTGGCGGCCTCGGACGCAGACCTCTAGGATGTCCCGGCAGGCCCCCTTCGTCTAGCGGCCCAGGACCCCGCCCTTTCACGGCGGTAGCGCCGGTTCGAATCCGGTAGGGGGTACACAGTCTTTCCATGTCTCGAGTCTCGTCGGGTGACGTCCGGGCCGGCATCCGCACGGATACTCATATCCAGGACGCACCGGGTCGCGCGGATGCAACACTTCCGACTGTGAGTGCGTGGACGTCGCCAGCGGCGATCGAGGTCGAGAGCCGGCTCTTCCGGGCTCTCGCGGTGCTGCGCATCGTCGTGCTCGTCAACGCGCTCGGGCTGACCATCTACCGAGCCGCCAACTTCGACCCGCCCGCGGCCGCGCTGGTCTGCGCGCTGGTCATGGTGGGGTGGACCGCCTTCGCCCTCTGGGCGTACGCAGCACCCAGTCGCCGCACGGCGGTGCTCGTCGGCGCCGACCTGGCCATCGCGCTCGGACTCCTGCTCGCGACCCCGCTGGTGAAGGGGCCGGGGTTCCAGGCGAGCGTGCCGGGGTTCTGGGTGAGCGGCGCGCTGCTCGCCTGCGCGATCCACTACCGCTGGATCGGCGGCCTGCTGGCCGGGCTGGCGCTGGCGGCCGTCGACCTGGGGCTGCGTCAGGAGATCGACCAGTCGATCTACGGCAACGCGTTCCTGCTGGTCATCGGGGGCCCGGTGGTCGGCTACATGTGCGAGTCGGTGCAGCGGATGGCGCAGGAACGGGATGAGGCCGAGCGCGCCGCGGCGCGGGCGGAGGAGCGGGCTCGGCTCGCCCGGGCGGTCCACGACGGAGTGCTCCAGGTCCTGGCCCTGGTTCAGCGCCGCGGTGGCGAGCTGGGTGGTGACGCCGCCGAGCTCGGCAGGCTGGCGGGAGAGCAGGAGCGGGAGCTGCGCGCGCTGATCCGTGGCGAGCAGCCCGGCCGAGGCCCGGCGCTCGGGATGATCGACCTGGCCGCCGCTCTCGCCGAGCTCGAGACCGGCACCGTGACCGTGTCCGGACCCGCGACCGCCGTCGAGATGCCCGCACGCCCGGCCGAGGAGATCGTCGCCGCGACCCGCGCGGCCCTGGACAACGTACGCCGCCACGTCGGTGAGGACGCCCGTGCCTGGGTACTCCTGCAGGCCTTCCCCGGCCACGTCGAGGTCTCGGTGCGTGACGACGGTCCGGGCATCGCGGACGGCCGGGTCATCGAGGCCGGGGCACAGGGCAGGCTCGGCATCAGCGAGTCGATCCGTGGCCGGATCGAGGACCTCGGCGGCAAGGCAGAACTGATCACCGGAGCAACCGGGACCGAGTGGGAGCTCACGGTCCCCCGAACAGGAGTGGGTGCATGAGCGAGCGACAATCGGCCTCAGGCCGCCGCGTCCGTATTCTCCGCTCTCCGTAACGGAGGCGGCGGCATGAGCAGAGTGATGGTGGTCGACGACCACCCGATGTGGCGCGACGCGGTCGAGCGCGACCTGATCGGCGCGGGCTTCGAGGTCGTGGCCACCGCCAGCACCGGCCGTGAGGCGATCACCCGGTTCGCCGCGACCCGGCCGGAGGTGGTGGTGCTCGACCTGCACATCCCCGAGCCCGACGGTGTACAGGTCACCACCGAGATCATCGCGCTGCACCCGGTGGCCAAGGTCCTCATCCTCTCCGCCTCGGGCGAGCAGAACGACGTGCTCGCCGCGGTCAAGGCCGGCGCGACCGGCTACCTGGTCAAGTCCGCCTCCCGCGACGAGCTCCTGGAGGCCGTACGCCGCGTCGCGGCCGGCGACCCCGTCTTCACCCCTGGCCTCGCCGGTCTGGTCCTGGGCGAGTTCCAGCACAGCGCCGCCACCGAGGTGCGCGGCGACAAGCCCATGCTCACCGACCGCGAGACCGAGATCCTCAAGCTCGTCGCCAAGGGGCTGAGCTACCGCCAGATCGCCGACCGCCTCGTGCTCTCCCACCGCACGGTCCAGAACCACGTGCAGAACACCCTGCGCAAGCTCCAGATGCACAACCGCGTCGAGCTCACCCGCTACGCCATCGAGCAGGGCCTGGACGCCGACTGACTGGTTCAGGCCCGGGCATGGGGGAGAATCGAGAGGTGGTCTCGCTCCTCTACCTTCACGGCGTCGGCAACGGCGACCCCCGCGACGCCTGGCGCCGCGCGCTGGACGGCTCGCTGCGGGCTGCCGGCTACCCGGGGCTCGACGAGGTCGAGGTGATCGCGCCGAAATATCCCGACGTGCTCCGCACTGACGACGGCGACAAGACCATCAAGATCCCACCGGTCACCACCCCGAGGCTGAGCGCTGCCGATCAGCGAGACGTACGCCGCCGGGTCGAGCGCGCGACCGCCGAGCTCGAGGCGATCCTCGGCGAGCCCGTGCCCGCCTCGCCGGTCGGCGTCACCGACTCGCTGGCACCGATCGTGCTGCGCGTGCTCCGCCAGGCCCACAACTACGTGACCAAGCCCGGCATCCGGGCACGGACGCTGCGCATGGTCCTCGACGAGCTCCCCGAGGAGGGGGAGATCGTCATCGTCGGCCACAGTCTCGGCTCGATCATCGCGATCGACCTGCTGCGCCGGCTCCCGCCGAAGCTGACGGTCACCGGGCTGGTGACGATCGGCAGCCCGGCCGCCCACCCGAACCTCCACGAGGACTCCGACCGCCTGGAGATGAAGGCGCCGGTCGACCACGTCGGCTGGTGGGTCAACGTATGGAGCAACGGCGACGCGGTGACCGGCCTCCGCGGCATCTGGCGCCACTTCCCCTGGGCGCTCGACCTCCAGGTCGGGCTCGGCCTCGACCACCGCACCACCACCTACCTCCGCTCCAAGCCGGTCGCCACCGCGATCGGGCGCGGCATGTTCGGCTCCCTCACCAAGGAGCTCGCGATCGTCGAGGGCACGCCCGACGTCGCCCTGAACTCGCTCGAGGTACGCCTGGCGCTGTGGCTCGCCTACGCCCAGTTCCTACGCGACCACCTCAAGGGCGCCACCCAGGAGCGCTTCGGCGCCGCCCTGCGCGTCGTCCAGCACGAGGTCCTGGAGCGGCTGATCGAGAACTACCGCAACGACGGCGTACGCATCCCCCAACAGCTCCTCGACCTGCGCGTCTCGCCAGACACACCCAGTGATCGGGACCTGCCCCGGCCCAAGCCGCTGACCCAGCTCTCCAAGGAGGAGGCCGTCCTCGCCCTGGTGGCACTGGCGACCGCCAACCCGGTGCGGCCCTATGAGATCGACGTCCCCGACGACGTACGCCGCCAGGCATTCCACGACCTGACGGTGTGGATGGGGCTCGGGGGCGGGCTCGGCGAGAACCTGCACATCGCGATGCAGTCCGCCTCGAAGGCCGTCTACCCGGTCGACCAGTGGAAGCTGTGGGTCGGCATCGGGATCGGCGCGGCCGTGCTGGTCGCCGGACCGATCGGGCTCGCCCTCGCCGCCCCCGCCGGGCTCGCCGGGGGAGCGGCCATCATCGGCGCGCTCTCCGCATTCGGGCCCGGCGGGATGGTCGGCGGACTCGTCACCGCCGGTGCGATCACCACCACCGGCGCCGGCACCATCGCCGCCACCCTCGTCTCCAGCTCGTCCACCGCCGAGGACGTCGAGGTCACCGTCATCCAGCTCCTCACTGCCGCGATCCTGCGCTCCCGCGAAGGCCTCGAGCAGGACCTCGGGGTCTGGCTCGCGATGTCCGAGATCCAGCGTCAGACCGG
Source organism: Actinomycetota bacterium (assembly GCA_030862715.1). The sequence continues at coordinate 4,250 of JALZDD010000576.1, forward strand.
GCGCGAGGTCGCCCGGCTCGCGGCCTACAGCGACGAGAAGGCCCCCGGTGTCGAGGCCCTCCGGCGCAAGGCCCGCGCGGCCGAACGGGCCATGGCCTACATGGTCAAGAACCGGCTCGTGGAGGGCCTCACCGACGAGGAACCCAAGGGTGAGGAGCCCTTCGAGGAGTAGGACCCCTCCCCGATTGTGAATCCCCCTCACCCATGGGCTATGTTTTTCCCGTTGCCGCACACAGCGGAAACAAACAAGGCCCTGTAGCGCAGTTGGTTAGCGCGCCGCCCTGTCACGGCGGAGGTCGCGAGTTCAAGTCTCGTCAGGGTCGCGGAACGAATCAGAGAGGACGTGTGTCGCAGAAATGCGACCACGTCCTCTTCGTTATTTACATGGCGGCCTCCGGCCGCGGGGGGGGGGGGGGGGGG
>JALZDD010000599.1 GCA_030862715.1 Actinomycetota bacterium
GCCGTCTCAACGTGTCGCCGTCTTTTCACCTGTTTGATCATCTGGCGAGGGAAGCGCGCACCCGATCGGCCTTCAGACGCGCCTCGGCAGCCTCCTCGGCGACGTCGGATCTGACCGTGATCCCGCCCCCGGTGCCGATCTGCCAGGTGTGGGTGTCGGGGGTCGTCAGGGTGCGGATGATGACGCCCAGATCGGCCGGACCATCACCCGAGATCCAGCCGAAAGCACCGGCGTACGCCGCCCTCGGCCCACCAAGCTCGCGCTCGGCGCGCTCGATGACCTCCATCGTGCGCAGCTTGGGAGCACCGGTCATCGACCCGGCGGGGAAGAGTCTGCGCAGCGCCTCGATCGTGGTGATCTCGTCCCGGAGGCGGCCCCTGACCGTGCTGACCAGCTGGTGCACGCTCGGGTAGGACTCGACCCGCATCAGGCCCGGCACCTCCACCGTCCCCGGCTCGCAGACCATCGCCAGGTCGTTGCGGAGCAGATCGGTGATCATCAGGTTCTCGCTGCGGAGCTTGGGATCGGTACGCAGCAGGTCCGCGTTGGCCGCGTCCTCCGCGTCGCTCGCCCCTCTCGGGGTCGTGCCCTTGATGGGCCTCGTCTCGATCACGCGGTCGGCGTCGATCAGGGCGTACCGCTCCGGGCTCGAGCTCAGCAGCCACGCCGCGTGGCCGGCGACGTCGTGCTGGAGGAACCCTGCGTACGGCGCGGGGTTGATGCTCCTGAGCCGCAGGTAGGTCTCCACCGGGTCGGCCTCGGCGTGGACCGTGGTGCGGTACGTCAGGTTCGCCTCGTAGGTGTCGCCTGCGTGGAGTGCCTCCTGGACCTGGTCGAAGGCGGCGGCATACGCCGTCGGTACGACGGGACGTTCTTGTCGGTCCACCTGTGGGTAATCGACAAGAACGTCCCGTCGTACCGCATGCTCGTGGTCGAACATCCGCACGTGGGACGGCCTCATCCAGACGGCATCCGGAACGTCTTCCGACGGGGCGGCCGGGAGATCGGGTCGGCAGGCGTAGCCGAGGTAGCCGAACCACTGCTCCTCCGGACCGACCTCGCGCTCCAGCACCTGCCAGATGTCGTCGCCGACGACCTCGGAGCGGCCGCCGGTGTGGCGCAGCACCTCGCGGCGCGCGGCCGAGTAGGTCAGCGAGACGTCGTCGTCCTCCAGCCAGCCGATGAGGGACCGGGTGCCCGACCACTCACGCGCGCCGCCACCGTCGAGCCACACACACCGGGGATGGGCCGCGGCGACCTCGGCGAAGAGGTCCTCGACACTCATCGTCGCCCCGGCCGACCCAGGCTCTGCTGGTTCAAGAAGTTCGCGACCATCGCCGCGCCGTGCTGGGAGAGCACCGACTCGGGGTGGAACTGCACGCCCTCGAGCGGCAGCTCGCGATGACGTACGCCCATCACGACCCCATCCTCGGAACGGGCCGTCACCTCCAGGACGTCAGGCACGGAGACGGCCGCGAGGGAGTGATAGCGCACCGCCTCGAGCGGCGACGGGATGCCTGCGAAGACCCCGCGACCGTCATGAGTCACCCGAGCGACCTCACCGTGAGCGGGCTCGATCCGGTCGACGACGCCGCCGTAGGCGGTCACCAGCCCCTGCATCCCGAGGCAGACGCCGAGGACGGGCCGCCCCGCGTCCAGGAGTACGTCCCGCCCGACCGCGAAGTCCGCCGGGTCGGCCGGGTGGCCAGGCCCGGGCGAGAGGACCACATGGGTGTAGCCGGAGAGGTCCCCAAGCTTCACCTCGTCGTGCTCGACGACGTCGGGCATCTCCCCGGTGACCTGCGCGATCATGTGGACGAGGCTCCACACGTAGGAGTCGTGGTGGTCGACCACGACGACGTCGCTCATTGGGCGAGCAGATCGCTGACCACGTCGTGGATCAGGTCGTAGCCGCGTTCGGTGAGGACCGACTCCGCGTGGAACTGGATGCCGGCGTAGTGAGGCCCGGAGAGGGCGTGGATGTCACCCGTCTCGGGATCGGCATCCACCGACACCCCCGCGGGCAGCTCCGCGGAACCCACCCGTCCGACGAACGTGTTGTAGAAGCCGACCCGCTCGCGACGCGGCCGCCCACCGAACCCGAGACCCACGCGGGTCTGGGTGCCCTGGAAGACGATGTCCTTGTAGTGCAGCCCGATCCCGAGCTGGTGGCACAGCGCCTGGTGACCGAGGCAGACGGCGAGGAACGGCTGGCCGCTCTCCAGCAAAGAAGCCACCGCAGCGCGCAGCTTGGCCATCTTCGGATCAGTTCCATCGCGCGGGTCGCCCGGCCCGGGCCCGACGATGACGAGATCAGCACCCTCGAAGGCACCGTCCTCGTAGTCCTCGTGCCGGACGACCGAGGAGGTCATGCCGAGCACCCGGAGGACGTGGCGCAGCATGCGTACGAAATCGTCCTCGCCGTCCAGGATCACCGCGTGCTTGCCGGCGAGGTGGGCCGACGGCTCCTCGTCGGCCTGGTCGGTGAGCCAGAACGACGACAGCCGCCGGTTGCGGGCGGCCAGGGTCAGCAGCAGGTCCTCGTCGTTGACCAGCTCGGAGACGTCCTGGGCGAGCGCGGGCGCGGCCGGCACCAGCCCGAATGCCGACAGGATCCCGCCGGCCTTGGCGTGGGTCTCCGCCACCTCATATACAGGGTCGGAGTCGCGCACCAACGTCGCGCCGGCGCTCACCTTCAGCCGGCCATCGACAGACACGTCCGCGGTGCGGATCACGATCGGGCTGTCGACCGTCGGCGCACCGGACTCGTCACGGCCGAGCAGCGCGAGGGCGGCGCCGTAGTAGCCACGGCCCTCCGGCTCGTACTTCTTGATCAGCCGGCACGCGTTCTCCACCGGCGAGCCGGTGACGGTCGCGGCGTACATCGTGTCGCGCAGGATCTCGCGCGGGTCGCGTGCCGAGCGGCCAGCGAGCAGGTACTCGGTGTGGATCAGCCGCGACATCGGCTTCAGGAACGGCCCGAGGACCTGGCCGCCCTGATCGCAGATGTCGCACATCATCTTGAGCTCCTCGTCGACCACCATGAAGAGCTCGTAGACCTCCTTCTGATCCGTCAGGAAGTCGGTGAGCTGCCCCTTGAGGTCGTGGGCGATCTTCTCCGGGTTGCCCTCGAGGTCGCGCGGCAACCGGAACGTGCCGGAGATCGGGTTCATCCGGACGTCGCCGCCGTGGACGCTCACGTGCCGCTCCGGCGAGGCGCCGATGAGGTATCGGTCGCCGGTGAAGAAGCAGTAGGTCCAGTACGCCCCGCGCTCGCGCTCCAGAAGACGACGCAGCACGGTGAGCGCGCGTTCGTGGTTCCAGTCGTCGAGCTGGGCCCGGTAGTGGCGGCCGATCACGAAGTTGGCGCCCTCGCCCTGGCCGATCTCGTCCTCGATGACGGTCTTGACCAGGTCGGCGTAGGTGTCGTCGTCCACGTCGAACCCGCCGCGGTCCACGAACTCCACCGGGACGTCGGGAAGCGCCTCGATCACCTCGGCGACGGAGAACTCCCACTCGCGCTCCACGTCGACGACCACCAGCGGGGTGCCGTCGTCGTGGGCCTCGAAACCCCGCTCGCTCACCTGACGGAACGGCACCGCGAGCAGTCGGTCGGCCACCTTGCCCGGCTCCGGGGTGCCCTCTTCGAGAGGTACGTCGAGCAGCGACTCGACCACGGACCGCGTTCCCGCCAGCATGCCGACCGTGTCCCGGTCACCCGCCCGCGAGGAGCGGCGGATGATCGCCCACGCCTCGTGCCCCGTGATCTCCTCGATCGCGGTCTTGGCAGGCGTCTTGGTCGTCATGGGATGAGCCTAATCCGCGCGCTGACGCGTGACCCATTCGATTCGGATGGTGGGCC